>JAHDSP010000001.1 GCA_018432645.1 Bacteroidales bacterium
CAAGCTCCAATACCGCTCCCACGCCCACCTATCGTGTGATGACAAGTTCAAAAGTCGCCCAATGTCTGACTCTACTTCATCTTTCAAGTATTTATTCATCACTACAAACCACATAAGGTAGTTCTGCAGATACTTTGTAGCTACACCTCTGAATCTCATCATCCAAACTAGAAAATTGTTTATCTTTTTCTCTGCTACATTTACACTATAAACTACTAGTCCTTTTGTTTTACGTCTAACTAATACCTTTTTACTTGGCGATTCCATCACTGCTTGTTGGAACTCTTCGTTGGGTTTAAAACATATTAAATTGTTCTCTGATACCCTTCGCTTTAGTTCTTCTTTTATTTGACTATTCTGGACTCTATTTTCTCCAGTGTGTTTGAGAAGCAAATTACCTTCTCTATCTGTCATCACTAATACCGCCACATTAGGATGAACAGTATTCATTGCTTCCTCTTTTTCTTCCAAACTTTTATATCTTCGTCCTTTCTCTGAATATTGCATTAATAGCTCATCTGCTTCTGTTATTCCAGAGAAATTAATCCCTCCCTCTAATCCTTGTATAGCAGAGAGAATTTTGTGTCTCCATCTGAAACTTGTTGGTAAACTTATGCCAACTTCTTTAGCACAAGCTCTTAAACTTTTGCCTTCTAACATACATTTAAGATAGTCAAGCATTAGAGGATATTTATGCATATGATAAACAAGTGATTTGGCAGTTTCTCGAAATTGATATTTACATCTTTTACATTTATAGACTTGTCTACCATCGTGAACACCTGCTTTAGTAACATACTCACATTTACATCTGGGACAAATGGGAGCAGTTGATAAAATCTTAATTCTCTGATAATCTAATGCTGTCAATCTTTTCTCATTCATGAATTCATAAAGATTGTCTAAAAATTCACGTTTGCCTTCTTTGGTCAGAGACAGCATTTCTTCTATTACTTCGGCTGTATACTCCATAATATTATGTTTTTGGCAAAATTAATAAAAATTTAAAATACTTAATTTTAAACAAAGATGTGTATCGTTTTATAAACGATACACATCTTTCCCCTTTTATCCAAAATTTTCATAAATCAATTATTACTATCAGTTATTATATTTTTTCAAAAGTTCTTCCAAGCTTTCTATTTTTTTCAATGCATCTTGTTGTTTCTTTCTTTCATTTTCTATAACAGCAGCAGGTGCTTTGTTTACAAAATTTTCGTTTTCCAATTTTTTGTTTACATTATTTAGAAACCCTTTATAATATTCTAATTCTTTTATTATTTTTTCTTTTTCTTCTTCTAAATTAGTTTCTGGTATTGGTATAGAAATAGTTAATGTCCTCACTAATGTTTCAACTGTATTCATTTGTGGTAATTTATTTGTGATAGACTGTATTCGGGTCATTTTTTTTATTAATTCGCTGTATTTATTTATAATATCTTTAAATTCGGAATTATTATAATAAATTTCTAAATCGTTATTTGACAAATTATATTGTGTTATTAATGATCTGATAGAAGATATTAATTCAAATATAAAATTAATTTCATCAATAATGTTTTCATCATAGTTATCAGCTTCTGGCCAATTAGTAAACATTATAGTATCATTTTCATTATTATCTAATAAATGCCAGATTTCTTCAGTGATAAAGGGCATAAATGGATGTAGTAATTGCATTAAAGTTTTGAAAAAATCTATAGTTTTGTTATATGTAAATGAATCTATTGTCTGGCCAAAGGGCGGTTTTATGAGCTCTAGATACCATGAGCAGAAATAATCCCATATAGTTTTGTAAACAATTTTGAGAGCGTCTGAGATACGATATTCGGCAAAATTTTTATTTATTTCTATTATAGATGCTTTTAGTTGCTCTCGAAACCATATTATGCTTTGATTATTAATGTCAGTAGGTGCTTTAGAATTATCTATTTGCCACATTTTTACTAGTCTGAGAGCATTCCAAATTTTATTTGAAAAATTTCTTCCTTGTTCGCAGAGAGATTCATCAAAGAGTAAATCATTTCCAAGAGGGCTAGCAAATAGCATGCCCATACGTACCCCATCAGCACCATACTTATTTATTAAGTCTATCGGATCTGGGCTATTACCTAAAGATTTAGACATTTTACGACCAGATTTATCTCTAACTATACCAGTGAAATAAACATTATAAAAAGGTATTTGCTTACGATATTCTAATCCTGCCATTATCATCCTAGCAACCCAGAAAAATAAAATTTCTGGAGCAGTTACTAAATCATTGGTAGGATAATAATAGTTGATGTCCTTATTGTCTGGTTCTAAAATACCATTAAATACTGCTATAGGCCATAGCCAGCTAGAGAACCAAGTATCTAATACATCTTCATCTTGTTTTAAATCATTTTTGTGGATATTAGGATTTTTAGCTTGTGCCAGTAGAAATGCTTCGTCTTCATCATGCGCTATAACAAAATCTCCATTAGGTAAATACCACACTGGAATTCTATGTCCCCACCACAATTGTCTAGAGATACACCAATCTTTGATGTTTTCCATCCAATGTTTATATGTATTTATTACTTTATCTGGATAAAATTTAATTGTACCATCGAGGACTACTTGTAGTGCTGGTTGTGATAATTCTTTTACTTTTAGAAACCATTGTAAGCTCAATCTCGGTTCTATGGGAACATCTGTCCTTTCACTATAAGCTACATTATTTTCATAATCCTCGATTTTTTCTATATTACCTTCTTGTTCTAAAAGTGTAATAATATTTTTGCGAGCTTCTAATCTATCTTGTCCTACAAGAAATTTGGCCTTTTCATTTAAATGCGCATCAGGAGTGAAAATATCTATAATTTCTAGATTATGTTTTTTGCCTATTTCATAATCATTCAAATCATGTGCTGGTGTTACTTTTAAACAACCAGTGCCAAATTCAGGATCTACATATTCATCAGCAATGATAGAAATTTCTCTTTTCACTAATGGTACAAAAACTTTTTTACCAATTAATTGTTTATATCTATCATCATTAGGATTTACAGCTACAGCAGTATCTGCTAATATAGTTTCTGGCCTAGTAGTAGCTATTACTACGTATCCACTGTTATCTGTTAAATAATATTTTACATAATAGAGTTTGCTATTAGTTTTTTTATAAATGACTTCTTCGTCTGAGAGTGCTGTGAGAGCTTGTGGATCCCAATTTACCATTCTATGGCTGCGGTATATTAATCCTTTATTATATAGATCTACAAATACATGAATTACACTTTTGTAATAATTTTCATCCATAGTAAATGTAGTTCTATCCCAGTCACAGGAAGCCCCCAATTTTTTTAATTGTTCTAAAATTATACCTCCATGCTTTTCTTTCCATTCCCATGCATATTTCATAAATTCTTCACGTGTGAGAGAGTATTTATCTATACCTTCATCTCTCAATTTGGCTACTATACGAGCCTCTGTAGCTATAGAAGCATGATCTGTTCCAGGTACCCAACATGCATTGTAGCCCAGCATTCTAGCTCTACGTATTAAAATATCTTGTAATGTATTATTAAGCACATGCCCCATATGTAATATTCCAGTTACATTGGGTGGTGGTATTACTATAGTATATGGTTTTTTACCATTTGGTTCAGAATGAAAATATTTATTTTCTAGCCATTTTTTATACCATTTACTTTCTACTTCATTAGCTGTGTAATGTTGAGCTAGGTTCATTTTTATAAGTTTTGTGCAAAATTACAAAAATATATATTAAAAGTACTTTTAAATTATGAAAAAATAATTAATTTTGTAATTATGAATTGGAAGAATTTCATATTTATTATTCTTTTATTTATTTCTAGTGTTTTATTCGCACAAGAGGATATAGCTATCGGTAGTGGATATGAGAGAGGTACTCTACTGAAGCAATATTTCAGTGTAGGAGCTAATTTAAACACTCAAGGATGGGGATTATTATTAGATTTTGGGAAAAATGCTAATATTTTTAATAATTATGGAATGTTAATAGAGTTTGTAGATGTTCATTCTTTTAAAGAATTAAAACTACGAAGAGAAGGCATCATTAATGCCAAATCTTTTGTTTATGGTAAGTTAAATTATGTTTATTTTTTAAGAACTGGCTTTAAATCAGCCTCTTTATTATATTCTAAACCCTATTGGGGCGGTGTCTCTATAGGCAGGTTTTATTCTTTTGGTATTAGTAGTTGTTTTGCTAAACCAGTATATTTACAAGTGCAAAAATATAATTCTTATTATGATTGGGAGATAGTAGAGGAAAAGTACAATCCCGAGAAACATTCTATTAATGATATTTTAGGCAGAGGTAGTTTTTTTTCTGGATTTGATAAAATCAAATATTATCCTGGTATATATTTACAAGGTGGTTTTAGTTTTGATTTTAATGAAAGTCAAGATCAAATAAGAAGATTAGACATAGGTGCCAGCCTAGATTTATTTTTACATAAAATTCCTATTATGGCTTATGAGAAAAATAATTTTTATTTCTTAACATTTTTCCTAAAATATAATATTGGCCAAAATTATAATGCGAAATGAATGAAGAAAAAATATTAAGAAAGCCAGCATGGCTTAAAGTTGATAGAACGCCATTAGATTCTTATTCTAATTTACATTCACAATTAAATAATGGCAATTTACATACTATTTGTGAAAGTGGTATGTGTCCCAATAAAGCAGAATGTTGGTCGCTAGGAACGGCTACATTTATGATTTTAGGTGATATTTGTACTAGAAATTGCAAATTTTGTGCAGTTAATACTGGTAAACCTTTACCACCAGATCTTAATGAGCCTGATAATATTTTGGAAATAGTAAAAACATTATCTTTAAAACATGTCGTTTTAACTTCAGTTACTAGAGATGATTTGCCAGATCAAGGAGCTAATCACTGGGCTAAATGTGTAGAGCTATTAAAAAATGCTAATCTCACTGTAGAGGCTTTAGTACCTGATTTTGATGGAAATCGTGATTTAATAAATATCGTAGCTGATGCTAATCCCGATATTTTCTCTCATAACTTAGAGACGGTCAGATCACTAACTAAACTAATAAGATCTAAAGCTACTTATGATAAAAGTTTACAAACTTTAGAAATTGCTGCTTCTTTTGGTCTAACTACAAAAAGCGGAATAATGGTCGGATTAGGTGAGAAATTTGATGAAGTTCTAGGTGTAATGGATGATTTATTAAATGTAAATTGCAGAATATTAACCATCGGTCAATATTTGCAGCCATCAAAAAATAATTATCCAGTTAAAGAATATGTTAATCCAAAAATTTTTGATGAATATAAAAGCATTGCTTTAAAAAAAGGATTTACATACGTAGAGTCGGCACCATTAGTGAGATCATCATATCATTCTGAAAAAATTTTATAAAAAAATTTTATAATTTTGAAAAAATTTTTTTATCCATTTAAATATTTATTATTAATTTGGCTGAAAATTTTTAATAAAGTATAATTTTTAAAAAAAATCAATATGCGAAGACTTGAATTTTTATTAAGTGCAGTATTAATAATGGCATTATCATTAGGTATTAATGCTCAAAACAACAATGGGAAAAATAATTTAAAAAATTCCCCGCTAAAATCTCAACAATTACAGTGGATAAATGTAGGACCTTCAAATATTGGAGGCCGCACGAGAGCTATTATGGTAGATAAAAATAACTCTTCTATCATTTATTCTGCTAGTGTATCTGGAGGAATATGGAAAAGTATTTCTGGTGGGACTTCTTGGAGCATGTATGCTACTACAGAAAATATGTTTATCTCTTCTTTAATAAAAGATAAAGATGGATATATATATTTCGGCACTGGTGAATATTTTGCTAGTCCTATAGCAGATAATAATGGTGGTACAGGGTTCAGAGGTAATGGTATTTATAAAAGTACTACTCCAAATGGTTCAGAATTTGAGTTACTCTCAGCTACACAAGTTACTGGACTAACTTCACCATTTTTGTATACTAATAATCTAGCAGTAAATTTATCTACAAATAAAATTTTTGCTGCTTCAAATAAAGGATTACAAGTATCTGATGATGGTGGCCAAACATGGTATAATCCTATTGGCACTAGTGGGTTCCCTACTCAACCTTGTTATGATGTAGAGGTAGCTAATGATGGTACAGTATATGCAGCTGTTTATAGATATATATATAAATCATCTAATGGAGATAATGGAAGCTTTGTACAGCTTTCAAATCCTTGGGGAACAGCTGTTTCTAGAATAGAAATGGCTGTAATGCCTACTAATTCAAATATTATTTATGCCATTGTCATTGATAATAATGGGAACCTAAATGGTGCTTATCGTTCTATTGATGGTGGAGAAAATTGGGAAATAATAGGTCCAGGAGGTAGCTCAAACTTTTATCCATTCAATCAACAAGGATTTTATGCTTGTGCTCTAGCTGTAGATCCATTTGATGAAAATCATATATTGATGGGAGGAATAGATTTATGGGAATATTATTATGGTGGCAATTGGGAGCAAATATCTTCTTCTCTAGTAGATGAGACTAGTTTATTATATTTACATTCTCATCAACATAAAATTGTTTTTGATCCCAATGTAGAAGGTGTGGTTTATATAGCAAATGATGGTGGCGTTTTTAAAGGCATTAAAGATGCTACTTATGATATTTTTACCTTTAATAATGCAAATAGAAATTATGTTACTTCTCTTTTCTTTACCTTAGCTTGCAATTCATATAATCAACTAATGGGCGGTACTCATAATAATGGAACTGTTCTTTTACCTAGACAAACCATTGACTCTACTAAAGCTGTAAAATTTTTATATGGTACTGGTGGCTATGTGGCTATGTCTAATTTAGATAAGAATATGATTATTGGTTCTTATCCATATGGTGAAATGTATAGATCTAATGAATTCGGTGGTAATGCTCAAACATTTTACTCCAGTGGATTACTGGCAAATGTCAAAACTTTAGGTGGTGGTGATATGGGTTCTAATACTTTCTCTTCATATTTAGCTCCTATACTTTTAAAAGAAGGCTACAATATGAATTCCACTGATAGTGCAACTTTTGTGAATATGAATGATACAACACTGCACGCTGGTGAGGTAATAATGGTAAAAAGCCCAATAAGTGGTTTGTATTTTAATGATACTTTACCTTATGATTTAGCTCCTGGCGATTCAATTAGAGTCCAGGATTATTTATATGCTAATTTATTTGTTGGATTGAGAGGTTCTGTGTGGATGACTCGCGGCTTACATGATTATTCTGGTGCTCCTGAGTGGTATAGAGTAGGAACAACTGATAACAGTAATGAATACCCACAATGTATGGCTTTAAGTAGTGATAATAATTATTTATTTGTAGGTACAAGTGGAGGCAAAGTATATAGAATTTCTAATTTATTAAATGCTAAAGATAGTTTATCTGCAGATAATCGTAGTATTTATTGTGTAGTATCTACTGATCTAATTTATAGCGTTTATAATAGGCCAATAACTTCTATTTCAGTAAATCCTGATGATCCTAATAAAGTATTATTTACTGTTGGTGGTTATAGTACTTCTTCTACTACTCCTTATGTATATTATTCTACTAATGCGACAGCTGATTCACCAACCTTTATAAATAAAACTGGTAATCTACCTAAATATCCAGTATATACTTCTTTAATTGTAAAAGGAAATCCAAGTATTATTTTATTGGGAACTGAATATGGTATATATTCTACTGATAATATTGCAGCTACATCACCTTGGAACGCTGATAATGAAGGTCTTGGTAATGTACCAGTGTATATGTTGACTCAACAAGATTTTTATAATTATGGTTCACCCAATTATGGTGTAATTTATGCTGCTACTCATGGTAGAGGTATATTTGCTAATTATAATTATCGTATAGTGTCTATCGATGATTTTGTAACTGAAGAAAATCATTTATCAGTATATCCTAATCCTGCCACAGATTATATAAATATTGATAATAAAATGGGTAATAATCCATTTACTGTAAGTATTTATAATATGAATGGACAACTAGTTTATGTTAAATTAATTAGTGATAATTCTAATGCTACTATTCAAATTCCTGTTAGCACTCTTAATAGTGGTACATACATTATTAGTTGCCAAGGAAATAATAAAATGTATAGCTCTAAATTTGTAAAAGAATAAAAAAAAATAATAATATGAAAAGATTTTTAATTTTTGGATTAATAATCCTAGGAATTTTAGTTAATATTTCTGCACAGGATAAAATTATGACTCCTACGCCCGTGTCCCCTGCTAATAATTCATCAAATTTGGATGTGAAAATCAATATAGATTGGACAAGTGTGAGTGGTGCAGTCTTATATGAACTCCAAATAGATACAAGTGAAAGTTTTACCTCACCAATGTATACGACTATAGAGACTATGTATTCTGCTTATAGTATCAATAATTTAATGTATGGCATTACTTATTATTGGAAAGTGAGAGCTAAAAATTCTAATAATCAATATTCAGATTGGAGTGATACATGGAATTTCTCTACTAAAGAGAGAGTTTCATTACGTAAACCATTAGATAGTGCTAATCATGTTGCTTTGAAATTAGCAATTAAATGGGATACTATTAGTGGCTCCATGTATTGGATTCAAGTAGATACAACTGCAAGTTTTGATAGTCCACTGTTACGTAATTTCTCATCAGTTACCACTGATTCTGTAATGTTAAATAATTTGCTATATAATCAAAAATATTTTTGGAGAGTAATGGCATATCATCAATATGATAGTGCAGATTGGTCTCTTACCAGATTATTTACTACTAAATCCGATACAGATATTACACCTAAATTTCCAGTAAATAATTATACAGATTTCATACCTGGCGATACTATAATAGCCTATGCTATTTGGGGTAGTAAAGGTGGCGAATTAATATTATCAGAAGATACCAGTTTCGATGTTCCATTCTACTATGTATTTGATAGTACTGACATTGTAATTACTAAAATTCAGACAACCCCACCTAAATATGATACAACAGTTAGTGTCATTACTGGTTATTTGAAATTTGACCAAAATTGTTATTGGAAAATGAGATTTTTCCATAGTTCAGATACTTCAGATTGGAGTCCAGTATATAAGTTTACAACTATAGATTCAGTCAAATTGTTAACTCCTACGGATGATACAACCGACGTAAATCCTCTAACTGATTCTTTACATTGGTCTCCTATTTATGCTGCTACTGAATATGTGATTTATTATGATACTCTAAGTAATCTATCTACAGCAAAATTAGTTTCAGTTGATCCTACAGATACATTATATAATCTAGGTACTAAAATTGGTTATAAATTGCAAAATTTGAATATATTATACAATAAAACATATTATTGGCAAATAAAAGCAAAACATCCAAGAGATGAAGCAATTTCTGAGATTAGATCTTTTACAACTTTGCATGATAACGGAGTAGTAGATTATAATGGGTATAGTTTTGCTATTTTACCTAATCCAGCAAGTGATTTTGTAAAAATTAATTTTAATAGAGAGCAAACAGGTATGATTTCTATTAAAAATATATTAGGACAGGATGTTTACAAAGAAAAAATTAATAAAACTCTAAATGCTAATATCCCTGTTTATAACTTAGATAACGGTATATATATTATAGAATTTAGCAGTAATGACGCATATTTTTCAAAAAAATTAATTGTGAAACATTAACAATAATAAAAATTTCATACTAAAAAAGCTCTCATTTTGAGAGCTTTTTTGTTTTTTGTGTACTCATTATGAATTTTCAACAAAAACTATAGTTTATAGATATTTTTGTTTTATTGGCTCTATTAAAAAAAAATGTTGTAATTTTACAAAAAAAAGAAAAACATGGATAAAATAGAGCGAATAATAGAATTATTTGAGCAATCGACGATATCAGAACAGTTAAAGATATTATATGAGCTTAAAAGGAGACA
>JAHDSP010000040.1 GCA_018432645.1 Bacteroidales bacterium
ACTCACAGATAATGCTAAACCTGGCGATTATGCTTTCGCTGTTAGTGATCCTGGAGTGGGTACTAATGATATACTAAATGATAATCCATATTTCGAAATTTATCCTAATCCAACGATGGACTATGTCAACATACAAAGCAGCAGCCCTGGTACAGTACAAATATTCACTACTTTAGGTGAATTAATATATGAGCAAAATATTGATAATGAATTAATTATTCATTTAAAAAGTAAAGGGATATTTATAGTAAAATTTATTGACAATAAAAACTTATATAATCAGAAAGTATTAATAGTCAATTAATTAGCAATCAATAAATTTATTCACTAAATCCTTTATAAGTTTAGTTTTTTCTGGTTCGGCAGTAGCTTGTATTTTTTGGCTTAGATTTTCATCATTAAAAGCTTGTAATTTATTAATTTGATAATCTATAACCTCTGAAGGGAAGACATTATTTTTAGTATAAATAGCTTTTTGTTCTTGTAATTTTTTACTAGATTCTACGCAAGAGGTTGGTAAATTGGGCAATTTATCAGCAACATCTTTATATTCTTCTCTAAATATATTTCCTTCTATTTTAAATTTATCAGCTATTTGTAGAGCATTTGGATTATTCAATCCTTCTCTAACAGCTACAGCTAGTGCAGAAATAAGTAAATAAATATCTGCAGAGCCATCAGGTACACGAAATTCGAAAGTTGGTTTTTGAGAAACATTCACCTTAGAAGGTTCCAATCCTTCATTAACATTTTTGAACATTTCTACAGCATTTTTACTCCAGCCTAGAGGTACTCTAACAAGAGCACTTCTATTACGTTCGCCCCAGCAAATTTTAGTAGGAGCTTCTTGATTAGGCTCTAATCGTAAATAACTTGTAGGAACGCAGTTGCCAAAAGCCGTAAGTGATGGAGCTAATTCCATAATGCCAGCAATAGCTTTTTTACTAATTTCACTAATTTCACCATTTTCATTGAAAACGACATTTTTGCCATCTTTGAGCAATTTCATATGTATATGCATGCCGCTTCCAGCTTTACCAACAGTGATTTTAGGAGCGAAACTCACTTGTACTCCATATTTATATCCTAGAACTCTCAAAATCCATTTAGCTGTTATTAACTGTATAGCTGCATCATCTAGGGCTACTGGCAAAAATTCAATTTCATTTTGTTCATAGCAATATTTATCATCTGAGAAATTACCCACTTCGCTATGAGCATATTTAATAGACGCTCCCATTACTTTCAAACAATTAAGAGCTTCTAATCTCAAATCTTCATATTTCACAAAAGGCATAGACTCGTGATAACCACGCTGATCTGTAGCTACATATAAAGACTCTTTGGGATAAATAACATAATATTCTAGCTCACCCATACCATGCATCTCTATTCCAGCCTCTTTTTCTAATGATTTCTCTGCATTTATTAAAATATTTTCAGGCGAAAAAGGTGTAGGATAACCATTTTTATCAAAATATTTACAGAAAAATCCTAAAGTAGGCTCTTGCTCAAAAGGATTTAGAAATGCTGATTTGATCTTTGGTATTACATATAAATCACTAGATCCTGATTCTAAATATTTAAATAGGCTAGACCCATCCACACGTTCACCTGCAGATAAAATCTCTCGCAAATGGTCCTCACTTTGAATAATAAAATTTAATGTCTTCACTCTACCATCTTCAGCTACATAATGAAAATTTAAATGATTCACATCAAACTCTTTGGCATATTTCACTATATCATCAATTGCGAAATCTTTTTTCTCTTTGTCAATGAAATCTTGCAATGGAATTAATTCTTCGTAAAACATAATATCTTTTTTTGCAAAGTTAATGAAATAATTATTATGATTGATATATAAGACAATCAAATATTAATAAGTAATGATAATGTGCATGGCTACTAAATTACATTTGCATTGGAATACTTGTTGAGACGTTTAGTAATAGTAATAAAATATAGAATTCGAAATTTTTAATATTATTTATGGCTATATAATGTTTTGCATTAACAATTGAATTTGGATAAATAAATATAAAGAAGATATATTACAACATAAATTAAGCAAATAATAAAGGGTAAGAAATAAATTTTCTGTTAATTACTTTTAAAAATTGATGCTTGGTAAGAGAAAGATGAGGGGAACGTGAGGAATTAATATATTGTTATACTTAACTATCGTTATTTATATCTCTGTTTCATTAATTTCCAATACTTGTCCCACGCCCATCTGTCGTGTGATGACAGGTTTAATAGCCTGCCAATATCTGGATCTACCTTATCTTTAAGGTATTTATTCATCACTACGAACCACATCAAGTAGCTCTGTAAGTACTTCGTAGCTACTCCGTGAAATCTACTCAACCATTTTTTAAAATTGTCTATCTTGCTCTCTACTATTTCTACACTGTATAGACCTCGTTTCACCTGTTTTTTGTTTACTATTACCTTTTTACTCTTAACGTCTTTCACCGCTTTTTTGAACTCCTTTTTGGGTTTTACACATAGTAGATTATTCTCTGATATTCTATACTTTAACTCTTCTTTCAATTGTTCATTCTTAACTTTTTTATCTCCTACATGTTTGAAAAGTAAATTACCCTCTCTATCTGTTACTACCAATACTGCTACTTTTGGATGTCGCTTTTTCTTTGCTTTTTCATATTCCTCTATGTCTTTATATTTTCTTCCTTTTTCTGAATATTGCATAAGCAATTCAT
>JAHDSP010000223.1 GCA_018432645.1 Bacteroidales bacterium
ACTCGTTGTTAAACTTATATGAACAATTCTAGCACACTCTCTCAAGCTCATACCAGCAGACATACATTTGATATATTCGAGCATTTTGCCTTTTTCATGAACACCGTACATAAAGGTACCAGTGGTAACTCTGAATTGCCTACCACAGTTTTTGCATCGGTAGTTTTGTACTCCGCTTTGCAAACCATTTTTAATTACATGACTACTATTGCAATCTGGGCATAGTACACCAGTAGACATTGCTTTGAGCTCTTGATAATCTACGACATCTTTGCCTTCTGTGATCATCTCATCATAGAGATTATCGTATAATTCACGCGTCTTCTCTTTGGTAAGAGCAAAGACTTTTGTTGGATTTTCAAATATTTTATCCATAACAATAATTTTTTTACAAATATATAAATTTTTGATATAAAAAACTTGATTTTTTAAAACATAAAAAAAATTCCTACCTCTTCTCCCTCCCCACCTTCTTTCACATCGCTTCTGCTACTACAAATGCACTACCTCCTACAAATATTAAATCTCTACCATTGGCATGTGTTTTTGCTTCATACAGTGCCCTTCTAACAGATTTATAGACTTTCCCATTTAGATGTATGTTCTTAGCTTTTTCTAATAAAATTCCAGAATCTAGAGCTCTCGGTACACGTGGACTACAAAAATAATATTGAGCATCTGTTGGTAGTAATTTCAATATACCTTCTACATCTTTATCTGCCATCATTCCCCATACAATATGCAATCTTTCTTTTTTAACATAGTTTAGCATCTCTACTAAATTACTTACAGCATCTACATTGTGCCCGATATCCATTATTATCGGAACCTCATTTGGCACATAGCTCCATCTACCAAATAGACCAGTATTTTTATTTAACTTTATAAAACCTTTTTTGATGTGATTATAGTTTATTTTATATTTGTATGATTTTAAAATTTCTATAGTGCATAGTACCGTTTTCATATTTTCTATTTGTACTTTGCCTACTAATGGAGATGTGAGTTTATATATATTTTTATTTTCATCATTTAATTCTAACTTTAGGATAGGAGGTATTAGAGATTGATAAAAATTTTTAGTAACAAATTTATCTGTAGCAAAGGTAATAGGAGCGTTATTTTTTTGGGCATATTGCGTAAAAACTGGCATCGTTTCTGAATTCTTCTCTCCTATTACGCAGGGTATATTAGGTTTAATAATTCCAGATTTTTCTGTAGCAATTTGTTGTAATGTTTCTCCCAGCAATTTCATATGATCAAAAGAAATACTTGTAATTATTGATACTAATGGTGTAATAACGTTTGTAGCATCTAATCTGCCTCCTAGTCCAGTTTCTAGAATAGCTATATCTATATCTGATTCTGCGAAATAGCAAAAAGCCATTATAGTACTTATTTCAAAAAAACTAGGTTTTATTTGTTCTATTAAATGTAAATTTTTTTTTGTAAAATTAGTTATCCAGTGTGCTGGTATCATTTGTCCATTTATTTTTATTCTCTCACGCATAGTTTTTAAATGTGGTGAAGTATATAGGCCAACTTTATACCCAGCTTCTTGCAATATCGAACCTATCATGCTACTCACACTACCTTTACCATTAGTACCAGCAATATGGATCGATGGAAATTTAAAATGTGGATTATTAAATTTTTCAAGTAGTAATAATGTTTTTTCTAAACCACCTTGATAACCAGCGTTACCTTGTCTTTCATACATTGGCAGCTGCCCCATAATATATTTTTCAGCTTCAGCAAAAAACATAAGTTTTTTATTTAGAAATATGCTTTTTAAAAAAAATGATCTACTAAAAATAAGCTCTCTGATCTCTACCTTCGTAGTAATTAATAAATGCATTATTAATGACTCTATATCCTCCGATGGTAGGAAAATCGCCAGTAAAATACCAATCTCCTTTATTATCTATCAAGACTTTATGAAGGCCTTCAAGGGATTGAAAGATAATTGTTAATTTAGTTTTATTCCCTAGCGGTGTAACTAATTCCTCGATTTTTCGTGTTATTTCATCATCACTAAAAGGTTTATAAATCAATGAAACATAATTTTCTAATTTATCATCAGGTAAAGAATCCTGTTCTTTACATTTATCATAAACATATTTTATCAATTTATCTTGATGGCGTTCTTTGAGTAGTGCGATAGCAGCTTGAAAAGCTATAAATTCCTCTAATTTTGCCATGTCTATTCCATAGCAATCTGGGTATCTAATCTGTGGAGCTGTAGAACCTATTATTATTTCTTTAGGTTCTAATCTATTAAGCATAGTGATAATACTTTTTTGCAAAGTAGTACCACGTACTATACTATCATCTATTGCTACAACTCTATCAATATTGGGCCTTACTATCCCATAAGTAACGTCATACACATGACTAGCTAAACCGTTACGTTTAGATTCTTTTGTTATAAAAGTACGATGTTTTAGATCTTTTACTACTAAAGTATCAGCGCGGGCGTGAGAATTTAGAATATCGCGTAAATCTTTATCTGTAATGTTTTTAACAGTATTAATTAAATTTAAAATTTTTTCCTTTTTTTGAGAATCTAACCATTTTTCTATTTCAGCATATAATCCTAAAAAAGCAACTGTAGATGTATTGGGTATATAAGTAAAAACTGTATTTTCTACATCATTGTCAATAGCTTTTAGTATGGGTTCCGCTAACATTGCTCCTAACATTTTTCTTTCTTTATAAATGTCTCTGTCAGTTCCACGGCTGAAATATATATGTTCGAAGCTGCAAGATTTTTTCTCAGGTATGTGCTCTATATAAGGGACTATAGACAGTTCTTTATTCTTTTTCAAAATTAATATATGGCCAGCAGGCATTTCTTTTATATCATCTGTTTTAGCATTAAAAGCAGTTTGTATAGGAGGTCTTTCAGAAGTTACTACAAAAAATTCATCATTCATATAATAATATGCTGGTCTAATACCTCGTGGGTCGCGAAACGCAAACGAATCTCCATGTCCTAAAACTCCAGCCATCACATAACCACCATCAAAATTTTGTGTAGCTTTTCTCACAATAGTGGCTATATCTAAATTATCTGCTATCATCGGTGAGATCTCAGCTTTAGTATATCCCTCTGCTTTATATTTTTCATATAAATCATTATTCATCTCATCTAAATAGTATCCCAATTTTTCTAATACAGTTACTGTGTCTGAAGTCTCGATGGGATGCTGCCCATAATTGATTAAATCTTGAAATAATTGCTTTGAATTAGTTAAATTAAAGTTACCTGCTAAAGCTAAAGTACGTGTACGCCAGTTGCTCTGTCGCAAATGTGGATGTACATATTCTATCTGATATTTACCATAGGTACCATATCGCAAATGTCCAAGATACAACTCACTGATAAAAGGAATATTTTTTTTTAGATATTCTCCATCATACAATAATGGTGAATTGTTAGTCTCCAAAGTTCGTAATGGTTCATATATTTTTTGAAAAATATCTATTATTGGTGAATCTACATTAGATCTGATTCTATCTAAATATTTATACCCTGGCTCTACATCCAATTTTACAGATACTACTCCTGCACCATCTTGTCCTCTATTATGCTGCTTTTCCATCAATAAATATAGCATATCTAGTCCATGATAAGCACACTTATATTTTTCTATGTAATATTCTAATGGTTTTAATAAGCGTAGTAGGACTATACCACACTCATGAGCTATAAATTCACTCATTTATTTTTTTGCAAATTTAAAAAATTAATACGAGAAATTAAATTTTAATTTCATTGTTGTCCGATAAAAAATTTTTAAGAAAAGGAGTTCAAAAATTTTTTTAATATATAGTATTTTTGTTTAAATAACTCAATACTATACATTATGAGCAAAAGTAGTCATTTTTTTGGACAATCTGTTTTCGGACAGCTGATTTAAAGATGTGATAAACAAGCAAATAGAGATATTTGATAGTAC
>JAHDSP010000387.1 GCA_018432645.1 Bacteroidales bacterium
AACAATTGATACAACTACAGGAAATTTAACTACTATTGCAAATTTAGGTTTGGTAATGAACGGATTAGCTTATGATGCAACTACTGATAAATTATATGGATGTGCATACGATGGTAGTGCTAATTCTATCTTATATGAAATAAATTACTACAATGGCACTTATACACAAGTAGGTATTATTAGTGCTGGTATTATGATAGGTTTAGCTGCTAATTCACATGGTAATATCTATGGAATTAATATTTCTGATGATGCCTTATATAGCATAAATAAAACAACTGGTGCAGGTACAGTAATTGGGCCATTAGGCTATAATATTAGTTATGCACAAGATATAGCTTTTGATAAAGACAATGATAAATTATATGGTACATTATATGCTGCAGGAGGGTTACTATGCGAAATAGATACTACATCTGGTGCAGTTACTGTTTATAACACTACTCCTTGTGAGCTTACTGGTTTAGCTTTCCCATATGCATATACTATAAATAATAATGATATTGCTGTTACTAATTTAGATTTACCAAATTCCGGATGCGATGTACCATCTACTAATTCTATTACTGTAACTTTAAGAAATGTAGGCACTATAGCTCAATCAAATATCCCTGTCAATATTTCAATCAATAATGGCACACCTATTACTGAAACAGTAGCTGGTCCTATAGCTCCTGGTGCTACTCAAGATTATACATTTACTCAAAATTTCGATTTCTCGGCTGACGGAGTTTATAACATAACTGCTTATTCATCTCTATCTGGTGATGAGAATAATAATAATGATACTTTGCGTGGTGTTGTAAATAATTATGTTCCCAGCTCAGTCCCTATAACTATCAATTTCGATGACATAAATCTACTCGATCGATATACAATAATAGATAATAATGGTGATGGTAATACTATGTTCATTCTTAATGATCCTACATATGCTCATAGTGGAAGCTACGCTTTAGCATATCAGTGGAGTGCTGATAATCCAGCAGATGACTATTTCTTTTCAAGCTGTATAGATCTAGAAGCAGGACAAAATTATAAATTATCTCTATGGTATAGAGTTAGAAGTGCTAGCTACCCTGAATCTTTTGAAGTTTATTTAGCTTCAGATCCTTCTGTTGCTGGCGTTATAGGTTCACCTATCATTTCTGTTGCTAATGCCACTAATACAACTTATGCAGAAGCAACAGCAAATAATGTAACTGTTGATAGTGATGGCTTATACTATATTGCTATCAGAGCTACTAGTGATGCTGACATGTATTATCTATTCATAGATGATATAACTATAGATATAAGTGATTATATTAAAGAAAATGAAAATCATTTTAATATCTATCCTAATCCTGCTAATGATGTATTAACAATTAATAGCAATACCACTATGAATCAAATAACTATAATAAATAGCTTAGGACAAGTGGTGATGAATGTAGAACCTAATACTGATTTTTATCAAATCAATATAAATACTCTCCCTGAGGGCATTTAT
>JAHDSP010000410.1 GCA_018432645.1 Bacteroidales bacterium
TAATGGCTGTAGCACAAGTACTCTGTGCATTTGCTATAATTACAATTGCATTTAAGAAAATAAATAACAAAAATTTATAAATATTTCTCATAAAATTATTTTTCCTCTGTTAGACTTCTTTCACTTATATTAACTCCATATTGCAATATTATATTCTCCACATACTCTGGATATATCTCCTCATATGAATATATCTCAAAACACACATCTCCACATCTATTCACATCAGTTATTTTATCACTTTCCTTTAAAGCATTATGTATTTCTTCTAACATTTGTGCATCTACCTGCTTATCTAATTCAAATATTGCTCTATAATATTCATTTAGCCTTCCTTTATTAGCAAAATCTATTTTGCCATTTATCATTTGCTCATTTGTATATTTTTGAGACCATATCATTTTAGCTCTATCATATAGTTTAACTGATAGCTCATTGTTTGGCCCTAGTTGAATGTATTCTGGGGCTTTTTTACTTTTATCATAAGAATTAACTTCATTTCTCATTTCATATATTTCTAAAAATAAGTCCTCCGTTAATGGTACTTCATTATATTCTATTAATTTATAATCATTTAATGCATAATTTGTAAAAGTGGTAATATTTGATAGTTGATATTTATCTGATAATAGCAAATATCCTTTTTGGCGATATACTGAATATGCACCAAAGATTATTAAATTTTGCTTTTCCAATGATCTGACTAAATAATCAGCTTTATTCCGGTCAGCTACTCCATCCACCTTGATTTCATAACAAAATAATGTGTTCAAAAAATCAGTATTCTGAGCATTTGTAATCAATGGAAGTAATAAAATTAAAATTGTAAAAACCTTTTTCATAGTATGTACTTTTTTATAATTTACCTACAGTATATTTATAAATAATTAAAATAAATGGCTCTATTAAAAAAAAATGTTGTAATTTTACAAAAAAAAGAAAAACATGGATAAAATAGAGCGAATAATAGAATTATTTGAGCAATCGACGATATCAGAACAGTTAAAGATATTATATGAGCTTAAAAGGAGACAAA
>JAHDSP010000500.1 GCA_018432645.1 Bacteroidales bacterium
CCGGGTTTTTGATCTCCGGGCGCACCTCTTCACCTTATACGGTGGCAACCTTTAAAATTTTTAGCCCCTTTGAGATGTTATAAGCCGCCTGACGGCACCAACAATCAAACTTGTTTTTGGCAATGGTCGTAAACCTGGCCCTTTTGGCATCATCGTACAAATGGCTGATTCCAAAATACTGCTCGACAATATAACGTACCTTGGAAATCTGGGTATTTCGTTCAATCTCAAATTCAGTCAGTTTGGCCGTGGTTGTATCTTTTCTCATGATACCGTCTGCAATTTTATTAAGGGATAAAAATTTCCGGTTAGGTTCTCCGAAATACCCTTTATCTGCATATGCTTTTTCAATCTTTTTTTGGGTATGACGACTGTAAACCGTACAATACTGAAAGTAATTTGTGTCATGAACAGAAGCCGGGCTCATTGTCGTAGCCAGAATAAAACCATGGTTGGTATCCACCGAGGCGTGCTCTTTAAGGCCGTAGAGAGGAATATCATTTTTAATGGTCCAGTCTGATTCAAGATCCCGGGTAAATTTCTTCGGGTTGCCCTTTTTATCGAGTTTGCCTTCGGGTGAATTGCGTTTTTCTTTAAGTTCTTTGATTTTATCATTGCTAATGGGCCTGCTGGCCGACTTAACAAGCCTTGCATCAACGGCAATGCCTTCATTGATGGTCAGCCCATTTTTTTCGAACTGTCGTAGAATTTCGGAGTTGATTTGATCCATGGCATTTTTAGAAAGTCTGGAGCGGAATCGAGAGAAAGTAGAATGATCAGGCGAGGGTTTACTAAAGGACAGGCCGAGGAATTTTTTAAAGGACAGTCGATCATTGATCTGGTTTTCGAGTTCCGGGTCGGAGTTGATACGAAACCACTTTTGCAGCAACATACATTTGAACAGCAGCATTGGTGGATAAGCATCGGCCCCCTCACCGCTGGTTCCTACGGTATAGTGACTTAATAAAATGGTTTCAACCCTTGACCAATCAATGGATTTATCTATTTTTTCCATAAGC
>JAHDSP010000437.1 GCA_018432645.1 Bacteroidales bacterium
AATACAAATTAATAAAGAATTAAATGAAATAACCCTGAATTTTAAAGATATTATTGATAATATTCAAGAACCATTATTCATTTATGATGAGCAAGGAATTCTACTATACGCCAATCCTAAATTTTATAAATATCTCAAATATGATGAGCAGGAATTATTAAATAAAAATATTTCTATATTTACTCCATCACCTTCATATGAATTACTTTTAAATTTCAAAAAAATTAGAAATCTCAAATGCGAAAAAAAAGAAATCACCTTGATAAATAAAACTGGAATCCATCAACTATATGAAGCTGTTTTTTCGTGTAGATATAATTATAAAAATTCTAACTATATGGCTGTAGTGCTTCTACACAATATAGAAGAGCAAAAAATGTTCGAAAAAAATCTTTTGCAAAATATTAATGAAAAAGAAAATTTAATAAAAGAAATACATCATCGTACAAAAAATAATTTACAGTTGATATTGTCTATGATTAAGCTTAATCTTCAAAAAAATATTAATTTGAAAAATACAAATGCGATATACGTATTAAAAGATTTATACAATAAAGTCTCACTTTTATCTTTTATACAGAATGAATTATATTTTGTAAACAATAGCAATACAGCAGACATCAAACCCCTATTAATAAAAGAAACTAAACGACTAATACAAGATTATAATGATAAAATCATATTAAATTTAAATTTACCAGATCAGATAATTATGCACGTAGATGTAGCCATACCGTTTATGATATCTTATATGGAATTAATTTTTAATAGCATTATACATGCTTTCCCAAAAAAATGGCAAAATCCTACCATATACATAAATATAGAAAAAAATGATGATAATTTAAATGCAAAAATTGTAGACAATGGAATAGGAATACAAGAGTCTATAAGTAGAGAGTATAGCAAAACATTAGGTCTCTTTTTAGTAGATAGCTTAATAAAATATCAATTAAATGGACAATTTGAAATAAAAAGAAATACACCAAATGGTACTATAGCAAGTATAGAACTGAAAAATATAGAACTAAAAAAATAAAAATTAATCTAAAAAACCACTACAATTAATAGCTCCATATGGCAAAACTGTAGAATTGCTAAATTTCACCTTATCATTAACTAGTATCTCTATAGTAATAGATCCGCTCTCTGTTCGATTTTTAGCACCAATATATAAATATGTATTAGGAGTAGCTTTGAAATCATATTTCCATGTAGTATTCATCAGATCAGACTCTACTAATGCTCCACTCTCATTATAATAACTTAAATGGACTTTACTCGCAGTTGTAGTAACCTGATAAGTAACATTTTTCTTGATAACAATAGGAGCAACATTCTTTTTGCAAGAAGCTAAAAACAATAAGCTGATAGACAATAATAATATTATTTTTTTCATAAATTTACTTTTTTGCTAAATTAATAAATTATTTAAATATAATTACAAAATTATATCAAAAAAATAAATTAATAAATATTTACATCTCCTTATCGGCTTTACTATCTAGAAGATTAATTATATCGTTTATCTTTTCGCGTATTACGTTTATATTATCACTCAATTTATCTTGTATAATTGCAATTTTTTGATCTATATCTGAACTAAATTCAACTAATTTGCTATTTAAGTTAGTTAAATTCATTCTTTGCTCATCTAAATTATTATTAAATAAACTGATGGATGATTTTAAAAGATTGATTTCATTATTCATAGAAGCACTCAGATTGTTTAAATTTTCTTTTAATTCATCTCTATCTACATTAAAATTACTAATAGTTTGTGATAATTTATCATTAAATTCCATATTTAATACTCGATTTTTTTCATCAATTAGAGTTTGCAAATTAGTTATTTTAGTTTCTAATTCATTTTGTATATTTTTTAATTTATCAATTAATTCATTATAATTTTTATGAATTAATTCGCTATTTTTATTTATATTATCAGTTAATTTATCATTTGTATTTGTAATTTTTTCATTTAGCTCAACTTCTTTTTGATTAATAATTTTTTTAATTTTTAAAAAATTTTTTCTTGAAAAATAAAAAATCAATAATACTACTAAAATAGTAATGACAAAACTAATGATAGCATATAATTTTCTCTCTGCAAGTGCATTATTTACGTTATTAATACGTTGATAGAGATTATTTATTGATTTATTATATGCCACCTGATTAGAGGTATTTTTTTGTATTTCAGTATTCAAATTGTTCAAAATATTATTCAAGCTATCGATTTTAATATTTTGTTTAGATATGATTAGTTGCTGATCTTTAAGCTGCTTTTGCATAACAGCAATAGATTTTTTTATTACAGCTATATCTTCACTGTAATTATCACTTTCTTGATTTACTACTTGCCCTTGTAAAATCAAAAAGGCAAACATTGAAATAAAAACTAACAATAATTTTTTCATAATTTTTGGCTTTTTTAAAATTAATACTTATCTATCCTATATTTCATATTAAATCAATATAGGTTTATATGCAAAATTAATACTTTTTTTTAATAATTAATAATTTTTTTTTAAAATATTTAGATATATAATTTTTTATACTATATTGCGTTCAAATATTTAAAATACAAAATAATAAACTCTAAATCCTATTACCCATACAAATCGCCTATCTGAAATATTTTTTACAAAAAATTGAGATATTTTTATAAAAATTTATTAAAAACATTACCTATTTAAAAAATTTGTATTAAATTTGGAAAAAAATTAAATATGAAAAGTAAATTAATTGTTTTTCTTGTGATATTTACTGGTTTATTATTTATATCTTCTTGTGAAAAAGAAGAAGGTTGTAATGCAGTAATCACTGTCAAATTATTAAGAGATACTACACAGGTAGTTCCATATGCTAATATCAGAATTTGGCAGATTAATTCTGATATTAATATTTTAGGTCAAGCAGATGCAAAAGGACGTTTTGAGCATTTCTTTAAAAATGAAGCCATTCTAAATGTAACTGCTAGCTCTACATTATATTTACCTATAGATACATTGAGTCCTGATAGTCTAAATAATGATAGCCTCTATGGCGAAACAACTATTCGTCTGAAAAAAGGTAGTACCGTTACTAAAAGTGTTTTTATAGATTAATATTTTATATATTATTGATAGCATCTAAATAACAAGCTCTACATAAGGGCTCATATAAATCTTTTTCACCTAATAAAACCAAATTTTCATTAATTGTTTTACGAAAAGAATACTGTGCTATATCACCACATCTTACACATACAGCATGCACTTTAGTGATATGTTCAGCTATAGCTAATAATTTTGGAATAGGACCAAAAGGTACACCCTTATAATCCATATCTAATCCAGCTATTATTACTCTAACGCCATTATTTGCTAATGTATTGCATACATTTACTAGCTCATCATCAAAAAATTGTGCCTCATCTATACCAATCACATCGGCTTCACTACTCAGTAGTAAGATGCTTTGACTATTATCTACAGGAGTAGACATTAGGCTCAATGCACTATGAGATACTATCTGCTGCTCATCATATCTTTTATCTATAGCAGGTTTATAAATTTCTACTTTTAAGTTAGCTATTTGTGCTCTACGAATTCTACGAATAAGTTCTTCAGTTTTACCAGAAAACATAGATCCAACGATTACCTCTATAGAACCAATTTTTTTATTTGATCTTTTCTGCTCTAAAAACATATATTGTAATGATTTAATAATTTTAATAATTAGTTCCTAGATTTTAATTTTGACTTTAATAAATTTAATTGCATTAATGCATCTAATGGTGTCAATTTATCAATATCTAGTGATAAAATCATTTGTCTAATCTCATCTAGTAAAGGATCATCTAATTGAAATAAGCTTAGCTGAATTGCATCACCAGTTGATTTCTCATCCCAAGTTTTAGATTCTCTATCAGCTTCTAGCTGCTTTAATATCATATCTGCACGTTCCACGATTATTTTTGGCATTCCAGCCATTCGTGCTACATGTATTCCAAAGCTATGTTCAGAGCCTCCTGGTTCTAACTTTCTTAAGAAAATAATTTTTTTATCAATTTCTTTTACACTAAAATGATAATTTTTAACTCTTTCGAGATAATTTGATACTTCATTTAATTCATGATAATGAGTTGCAAAAATTGTCTTAGCTCTGTAATAAGGATGATTGTGGAGATATTCTATTATAGCCATTGCTATAGAAATACCATCAAAAGTGCTAGTACCACGACCTATTTCATCTAGCAAAATCAAACTTTTTTCAGATAAATTATTTAAAATGCTAGCAGTTTCATTCATTTCCATCATAAAAGTAGACTCACCAAGAGAAATATTATCACTAGCACCCACTCTAGTAAATAACTTATCAGTTATGCTAATGACAGCTTCATCTGCTGGTACGAAACTACCCATCTGTGCCATTAAAACAATTAATGCTGTTTGTCTAAGAAAAGCACTTTTTCCAGCCATATTTGGACCAGTCAAAACTATTATTTGCTGACTATCTATGTCTAAGTACAAATCATTAGGTACATATTTTTCACCTGCTTTTAGCATTTTTTCTATTACTGGATGGCGACCTTGCTTAATATTTAAGGTATAATCATCTGTCAGAATGGGTCTAGTGTAATTATTTAAAATTGCTAAATAAGCATAATTTGTTAAAACATCTATCTCTGCTATTAAATGTCCAGCAATTAATAAATCTTTACAAAAATAAATAAGCTCATCTAGTAATTTATCATATTCTTCTATTTCTAATTGTTGAATTCTAGCCTCAGCTCCTAAAATTTTTTCTTCATAAGTTTTTAATTCTTCAGTAGTATATCGTTCTGCTTGTGTCAAAGTTTGCTTACGTATCCATGATGTAGGCACTTTATTTTTATGAGCATTAGTAACTTCGAAGTAATATCCAAAAATATTATTAAAACCAATCTTTAAGCTAGAAATACCAGTATTTGTTATTTCTCTTTGCAAAATTTCTTTTAAAAATTCTTTGCTATGATTTTTAATATTTCTCAGCTCATCTAGTTCAGCATTAATGACATTTCTAATAACATCTCCTTTTTGTACTGAGACTGCAGGCTCATCAATAATAGTATTTCGTATTTTATCAATTAATTCTAAAGATTTATCATCAATTTTATTTATATTATCAAAGAAATTAGGGACTTCATTTAATAATTTTTGAATATCAAAAGCATATTCAGTAGCTTTAGCCAATTGCAATAACTCTCTAGGATTAATTTTTTTACTAGCCAATCTACCAACCATTCTCTCTATATCTCCAATATTTTTTAGTTTTTCACGTATTTGCTGCATTATTTCCTTGTTATGCACGAAATAATCCACAACATCTAATCTCCAATTAAGAATTTTTTTATCTAAAATGGGCATAATAATCCATTTAGAAAGCAATCTAGAACCCATTGAAGTATTACAGTGATCCATGATTTTAAAAAGGGATACGCCCTCTGGATGCATAGAAGTTAATAATTCTAAATTACTAATAGTAAATTTATCTAGCCACATGTAATCATCATTATCAATGCGACTGATAGTTATTAAATTTGAGAGATGTTTCTGCTGCGTAGTATTAATATAATATAAAGCCACGCCTGCACATATCTGTGCTATTGGCATATCTTCTATACCGAAACCTTTAAGATTATCAGTTTCGAACTGCTCTATTAATTTATCACGTGCAAAATCTAATTGAAATATCCATTTTTCAAAAGTAAAAACAGGATAATTACCAAATAATTCAATAAATTGATCTTTTTGGTCCTTAGAAAGTAAAACTTCTGTCGGACGATAAGAATCAAGAATACGTTTAATAAAATCACTAGACCCTTGAGTAGCTAAAAAATCTCCTGTAGAGACATCTAGCAATGCTACGCCATACACATCATTTTGTGAATAATATGCTGCTAAAAAATTATTCTCTTTTTGAGATAAAACATTATCAGTGAAAACAACTCCTGGTGTTACTAGCTCCGTTACACCTCTTTTAACTATAGTTTTAGCAAGTTTAGGATCTTCTAATTGTTCACAAATAGCTACTCTATATCCAGCTCGTACTAATCTAGGTAAATATGTATCTAAACTATGATGGGGAAAACCTGCAAGATCTTCCTCAGCAGCAGCACCATTAGATCTTTTGGTTAAAACAATACCTAGTACTTCTGAGGCAATATGAGCATCATCTCCGAAAGTTTCATAGAAATCTCCTACTCTGAACAAAATTATCGTATCAGGGTATTTATTTTTAATTTCCCAATATTGCTTCATTAAAGGTGTTGTCTTCTTTGCCATAATTTGCGCTTGGTACTAATAATTATATTTTAAAAAAGTAAAATTACAAAAAAAATATAAAAATTACTTATAAAAAATTTTGAAAATGAGAGAAAAAAATAGACAAAAAAAAGTCCGCTAGTCAGCGGACTTTAATAAAGATTAATTGGTGGCGACCTACTCTCCCGCCTTAGCAGTACCATCGGCGCTAGTGGGCTTAACGACTCTGTTCGGTATGGTAAGAGGTGATCACCACTGCTATAGCCACCATAAATATTTATAACATACTTAATAGGGGTTGGAGAAACCTTGTAAGTTTCAAAAGGGATTAATGTCTTTTTTTTCAAAAGAGGAAGCTTTGGGTAATTAGTACTGCTCGGCTAAACGCATTACTGCGATTACACCTGCAGCCTATCAACGTCATCGTCTCTAACGTCCCTCTAAGGAATCCTAATCTTGAAGTTGGCTTCGCACTTATATGCTTTC
>JAHDSP010000569.1 GCA_018432645.1 Bacteroidales bacterium
ATGAATTGCTTATGCAATATTCAGAAAAAGGAAGAAAATATAAAGACATAGAGGAATATGAAAAAGCAAAGAAAAAGCGACATCCAAAAGTAGCAGTATTGGTAGTAACAGATAGAGAGGGTAATTTACTTTTCAAACATGCAGGAGATAAAAAAGTTAAAAATGAAAAATTGAAAGAAGAGCTAAAGAATAGAATATCAGAGAATAATCTACTATGTGTAAAGCCTAAAAAAGAGTTTAAGAAGGCGGTAAAAGACGTTAAGAGTAAAAAAGTAATAGTAAACAAAAAGGAAATAAAGCGAGGTCTATACAGTGTAGAAATAGTAGAGAGCAAGATAGACAATTTTAAAAAATGGTTGAGTAGATTTCACGGAGTAGCTACTAAGTACTTACAGAGCTATTTGATGTGGTTTGTGGTGATGAATAAGTACTTGAAAGATAAGATAGATCCAGACATTGGCAGACTACTAAACCTGTCATCGCACGACAGATGGGCATGGGACAAGTATTGGAAATTAATGAAACAGAAATATGAATAGCAATAGTTAAGTATAACAATATATTAATTACACCCGTTCCCCTTTCTCTTACCAAACATAAATTTTTAAAAGTAATTAAGAGGAAATATTTTAGTTATAACGTATCTACTTTATATTCTATTTACCTAAATTTAATTGCCCACTCAAAACGTTATAGAAACATTTTTTTATTTTACTAACTTTTTTTAAAAACCAACTTAGTTAGATTTCGTAAAAATGTATAAAATTTTAATATCTTTTAGATTATTCTGAAAAAACAAAGATATGTTATAAGTAGCAACGGGACTAATAATACTGAGATAAAAAAATATTATTTCAAAAAAATAAATTTAATTATTGTTATGTAAAGTAATTACATTATTTTTGCACATTTAAAAATTTTTTTAGAAAAAATAGATGAAGACCAAGTATTTAGATCTAGTAGAGCAGACCTTTGATTTTCCTACGGATGAATTCAAGGTTATAGAAAATGAGCTATATTGGAATGATATTAATATGATGGATATCATTGAGCAATATGGTACTCCATTGCGAGTAACATATTTACCTGCTATTAGTAAAAAAATTCAAAATGCCAGGCGAATATTTAATATTGCTATGGCAAAATTAGATTACAAAGGCGAGTATTTCTATGCTTATTGTACTAAAAGTAATCATTTTTCATATGTATTAGCTGAAACATTAAAAAATAATGTTGGAATAGAGACTAGTAGTGCTTTTGATATAAATATTATAGAAAAATTATATGATCAAGGGCTTTTACCTAAAGATAGATTTATCATTTGTAATGGATTTAAGCGAAAAGAATATATTGATAACATTTGTAGATTAGTAAATAATGGTTTCGAAAATGTAATCCCAGTAATAGATAATAAAAATGAACTTTTCGAATATCGATTTAAAAAAAATGCTAAAGTAAAATTAGGAATACGTATAGCTGCCGAAGAGGAACCTACCTTTGAGTTTTACACTTCTCGTCTAGGTATTAGATATAATGATATTGTGCCATATTATAGATTATATCTAAAAAATCATCCTAATTTCGAACTGAAAATGTTACATTTTTTTATAAATACAGGTATTAGGGATAATGCTTATTATTGGAGTGAGTTAGCTAAAGCAGTAAATGTTTATGTAGAGTTGAAGAGAGAATGTCCTACTTTAGATTCTCTCAATATTGGTGGTGGTTTCCCTATACGTACATCGTTAAATTTCGATTATGATTACCAATATATGGCAGAGGAGATATTAAATCAAATCAAAACTATTTGCAATCAAAATAATGTACCTGAGCCTAATATTTATACAGAATTTGGTATTTATACTGTTGGTGAGGCTGGAGCAATATTTTATAAAATTTTAGATCAAAAACAGCAAAATGATAGAGAGCTTTGGAATATGATCAATAGCTCTTTTATGACAACTTTGCCAGATTCTTGGGCTCTAAATCAAAGATTTATTTTATTACCACTGAATCATTGGGATTATGAATATCAAAGAGTTTTTTTAGGTGGACTCACTTGTGATAGTAGGGATTATTATAACACTGAAGCTCATGCAAATGCTATCTTTTTGCCTAAATTTACTCCTAGTGATGATCTATATTTGGGGTTTTTCCATACTGGCGCTTATCAAGATGCTCTAGGAGGTTATGGTGGCATACAACATTGTTTAATACCAGCTCCTAAGCATGTATTAATAGATTTAGATGAAGATAAAGAATATTACACTAAACTTTATGCTAAAGAGCAAAGTTATAAATCTATGCTAAAAATATTAGGATATATGTAATATTAAAAAATATTCCAATGCAAAGCTGGGAACATACATTAAAAAAAGAAAAGTTTACAAATATAAAAGTTCAACTTGTTTTAATATTAATCCTTGGATTTATTTTAAGGTTTTATCATATAGATAAATATGGTATTTGGGCAGATGAGCAAGCTAGTATATTGACTGCTAATGGACAATATTATGACATTAATTCTTTACCTAAAGTTTTTGATAATAAATTATTAAAAAATGAAAATACTGTAAAAAATGTTGTTAGGGGTATTACTAGTGAAAAGTTATATTTTTTATCAAATAATTATGGGAACTTTTTATTTTATGACATTATGTTACACTACTGGGTTAAAATTTTTGGTAATAGTGATATGTCAGTTAGATTATTATCATTACTGTTTGGGTTACTGGTAATCGCATTATCTTATAAAGTTTCTTTATTATTATCAAA
>JAHDSP010000147.1 GCA_018432645.1 Bacteroidales bacterium
GTTTTATTTTTTCATAATTCAACACAGAAGCATTGGTAGTGAGAGATACATAAGGCACATGATGTTTTTTGGCTTCATAAATTATCTTTTCATTATGCGAAAATAAAGTAGGTTCTGCTGCACATCCTATCTGAACTCTGATAGCATAATTAAAAAAATTGTTTGCTATAAAATCTATATCCTCTATTTTAAATTTATCTTTATCGGGCTTAAAATCTGGATCACTAAAATGGCACATTACACACCTAAAATTACAATTTAATACGGGATCTAAAAAAATATTTAGATGCCTACGACGCAGCAAATATAAAATACTAAAACCTAATATTTTTAATCTTTCATTTTTTAATAATCTATTTATTTTCAATATTTTATAATAATCCATTAGAAAAAATATTATCAATATTTAATAATTTTATTTTATTATTTTTTTAGAAATTTTTAAGAATTCATTTCTTAAATGTTCTATATCAGAAGTATTTTGCACGCAAAAATCTGCTTTTTCGCATTTAATATCATTTGGTAGCTGATGGCTATCTATTTGAATAAATTTATTATAATCAAAATTATTATTTCTAAATGTTTTGACTCTTTCATATCGTATATCCAGTGGGGCATAGATACATATAGTAATATCACACATTTTGTCTAAGTCATACTCAAATAATAAAGCAGCATCAATAATGATATAATTTTTATTGCAGTCGTTTATGGTTTTATTAATTATAGATGGAAGAAATTGAGAAAATAATTGTGTTAATTTATTAAATTTATCATCTTGAGAATAGATAATATCAGAAATTTCTTTAGTTTTTAATTTATTACCATCTAGAGGATCTATACCTATAATATCTCTTACATTTTGTCTAAAAATATCATCGAAATACAACGTTTTAGCAGTAGAATCTAAATCTATTACGTAACAATCTAAATCACTAAACCACTTAGCAAAAGTACTTTTACCACTTCCTATATTTCCAGTTATCCCAATAATATTTTTATTCATAATTAATAAATTACTTGATAGGATAGGAGAGAGGTTGAATTTTTATAATTTTATTTTTAATTTCAGAATTAGGCTCTAGTATAATAGAATCGTCGCGATTAATAATACGAAATTGATTTTTTGAAATAGGTTCTTTAGTTGATATATTAAAAGTATAATTACTATTATCATAGGGGAATGTAAAGGTCGTATCATAGTATTTTACAATATCGTAGTTAACGATTATTTTATTAATAGGTTTTTTAAATTTAACTTGTTCGGGTACATTTGATAGTGAGACTGTATCAGATTTCTTGTTTGGATTATCAATATA
>JAHDSP010000393.1 GCA_018432645.1 Bacteroidales bacterium
ATGTAGCAGTTAATGATATGAGATAGTGAGAGAGACGGGGAGAGGGGGAGATAGGTGATAGGTGATAGGTGATAGGTGATAGGTGATAAGTGATAGGTGATAGGTGATGAGTGATAAGGAGACGGGGAGACTATGAGAGTATAGATGAAAAATATAAAAAGAGCTTTTAAATTAATATAATGCAAGGAATATATAATATTAAAGAATGAGAACATGATATAACATGAATAAATAAAATGATAATATATTTTATAAAATTAAATTTATAGTCTATATTATAATAAAATGATAAAAAAAATCAAAAATTATTTAGACACTCACTTTTATCCTAAAACGGATAAATCATATTTGTTTTTAATAAATACTTTTAATAAAGGAGTACAAAATTCTTTATTGGGCGTGAGAGCTTCAGCTATAGCATTTAAATTGATTATGGCAGCGATACCATTATTAATAGTTATTCTTAATCTTTTACCTTCATTTTTCACTCAAGAAAATCTAAATAATTTCACATTATTGCTGCAAGAGTATTTACCTAAAAATATATATACCGTAATTGATGGACCTATAAATTACATATTATTTAATACTACAAGAGGATATACAGGAGTATGGATATTTGTCGCATTGTTTATTGCTTTGAATGGAGTAAGGTTGATAATAGAATCATTCAATGCTTCATATCATATCAAAGAGTTTAGACCTATATGGGAGCAATTTATTACTTCTTTTTTCATATGGATATTGATAACTATATTACTTGTCATTTCTATAGTATTATTTTTAATAAACAAAGATATTTTTAATTGGTTAGTATCCTTGGATTTGATGAATCAAAATGTGATACATTCATTTTATTTTATTGCAAAATATGTATTATTTTTTATATTGTTAGTTTTATTATTTGAAATAATTTTTTATATAGCACCAGCTCGCAGACGTAAATTTAGATTTATGACGTCAGGTACTATCATTGCTGCAATCTCTACATTGATAATAACAGGAGGTTTTGACATTTTCATTAGTAATTTTTCTAATTACAATAAAATTTATGGACCATTAGCAACAGTTTTTATTTTTTTCTTGTGGCTGCAAACAGTAGCGTTCATGATATTAGTTGGTTTCGAAATAAATGCAGTAGTTTATTTGGCTGATGAAGAAAATCCTAGACCTATTATTCCTAAAATTAATTTTAAAAAAATTTTTTCCAAACATGCTAAAAAAAATAAAGAATAATGAATTACAAGAAAAAAAAGATAGATGAATTAAATAGATTATCAATAGATGAATATAAAAAAAAGACTAAACTGCCATTAATATTAATTTTAGATAATATACGTAGCAAATATAATGTAGGATCGATATTTCGCACAGCAGATAGTTTTAATGTAGATAAAATATATTTGTGTGGCATCACACCTTGTCCACCAGATAGAGAAATAGAAAAAACCGCATTAGGAGCTACCGAAAGTGTAAATTGGGAATATGAACCCAATATTATAGACTTGATAAAAAAACTACAAAACCTTGGGTATTATCTAATAGGTGTAGAGCAGACTTTTAATAGTACATCTGCACTAGATTTGCCAAAAGATATACCATCGCCAATGGCAATTATACTTGGTCATGAAATAAAGGGTATCAATGACGATATTTTGAAAATGGTGGATATGGCTGTAGAAATCCCACAATGGGGAACAAAGCACTCTCTAAATGTTTCAGTGGCAGCAGCTATAATAATGTGGGAAATTGTTAAAAGAAATTTTATTAAATAGTTGTTTTTATTAAATAGTTGTTTTTTTAGTTAAGGAGTTGATAAGTTGAGGAGTTTTGTTTAGAATTTAGAATTTCATATTTCTTTTTTTACTTGTCTGAACTCAACTTAGTATTATGAATTTTACTCTATTCTTTTCACTTCTTTTTAGCAATATTAAATAAGTATTCAATTAATCCATTTTTGATATCTGGCATTGTAGCATTTATGATATTTCCACTTTTGTCTATTAATATAGATTGTGGGAAAACTACAATTTTTAATTGTTCTAATAATTCATAATTTTGATTAAAATAATACATTTCTAAATTAGGGAAATTATAATCTTTAGTGAAATAATAATAATTTAAAGGTATACGATCTGCTGAAATAGCTATGATTTCTACACTATCTTTTATTTGAGGATAAATTTCATTAATAGCTGTTAATTCTTTAATACACGGATTGCACCAAGAAGTGAAAAAATACAATAATACATATTTTGTAGTAAAGTGCTTTAAAAAAACCGTATCATTTTTTTCGGTTATCAATGGATATTTTGATAAATCAATTTGATATTTAGAAAATAAATTTTTATTAATATTTTTTATAATAAGTTTATGCTCAACAAATTTAGTATTATTATAAAATTGAGTTAATAATTTTTGTAAGCTGTCGAGAGTGAATAATTTCATATTTGACCAGTCAATTATATTTTCTAATAATACCAATTCTCTAATAACTTCATTTTTTAATAATGTATCTTTGCCAAGCGAATCTAGAAGTGCTTTGTAATTAACTTGCCATTCAATATTTGACATCAAATCTCTATTTTTTATTTTTGTCGAATTAATGATATAATCTCTAAAATAATTAGTAAAAAAGCTCATATATTGCACATTATCATAGATAGGCCTTTGATTCCAAATATATTCATTAAATATTTCAAGTCTGTTATATGATCTAGACATTAACTTGATCTCTGCAATTGAATATTTTAAATAGTTATTAAAATAATTATTTTGATAGTTAGAAAATTTTGTAAGTAATAATGAATTTAAACTATCAATTTTAGTTTTTGGAATTTTATTTATTATACCACCTGTAGGTTCTATTTGAGTTTTAATATTACGAGCATAAAAATCATTAAGTATAATATTTAATTGTGGAATTTTAAAATTCAAATCATTAGTATCTATATTTGATATAGTAAAATTAATATTTAATCGAGTTAAAAAAGATGTGTAAGTGTCATATTTCTCGAAATCGAAAGCATCAAACATTAAATTATATGTTTTATTATATTCTAAATATAAATCATTGCTACGGATGTCATTAACTTTGAAATATGCATAATAAATTTTGTCTTTTGGTAATTTTAAAATAATTGAAAAATTACCATTATGGTCTATTGGAGCTTTGGCAATTAGTGTATCAGAGAAAGTAATAAAATCTTGTACGGTATATAACCTTATCTCTCGACCTTCAGCACCTTTGAAGTTTCCATTTATAATTGTAGATTGGCAAAAAGCTATAGTATTGATAGTCAATACTATTAAGATATTCAGAAGTTTTATTGATATTTTAATCATTTGTTAGTAAATTTATAAATCATAAAAACTTAAATCATTTGTATTTTGCTTTTTATAAAAAATTAACGGATAAGATCAATAAATATTTTTATATGTAAGTAAAAGATCATCTATAATTTCAGCAGGAACAAAATTGCTAATATCTCCATTATAACTAATAATTTCACGTACAATAGATGAATTTAAGGATGTATATGTCGGATGTGTTAATAGAAATATTGTTTCTATTTTTTGATTTAATTGTTTATTAATCTGAGCTATCTGACGTTCGAATTCGAAATCGGCAGATGTACGTAAGCCTCTTAAGATAAAGTTGATATGATGTTTGTTGCAAAAATCTATTGTTAATCCATCAAATTTAGCAACCTCAATAGAAGGATAATTTTTAAAAACAATTTGTAGCCATTCTAATCTTTTTTCAATAGGGAACATGTATTTTTTTTCGATATTATCTCCAATAGCTACATATATTTTATCAAAAAGTGGAATAGCTCTAGATATTACATCTTTGTGCCCAAGCGTAATAGGATCGAATGATCCTGGAAAAACAGCACAATTCTCTTTTTTCATATTTTTAAAAAATTTAAACAAAATTAATTAAACTTTATTACATAGATTTTGAGATGAAAAAAATAATTAAAAAAAAAATATGGTTGTATTTTGGAGATTAGGATATAAATTCTTGATTGAATAATTTTTTCTGTATAAAATATACGAATTAGCCGTTTTATTATTAACAAATTTTATAAAAAATAGTTATATTTTCTTACGAGTTTAATTGATTTTTAATAAAATAAAAAAGGTCTCAAATGGGTAAATGATGTCCATCATTTGAAGAATTGTATTTGTTAATCAAAGTAGTAATTTATGAAAACTTTAAAAATATTGTCTATCTGTTTGTCATTAAGCATTTTATAAAATTTTATATTTTTTTGTTTAAATTAATTAATGATATTAGATTAATAATTATTTAATACTTAAAACCTTTTTTAATCGATATTTTTTAGAAATTTTTTTTGAAAATTTAATTTTTATTGATTTTCTTTATAATATAGAATTAGAAAAACATTAATCAAAAAATATTTAAATTAAAATATCATTACATAATTTAAACATTTTTGAAATAATTTTTAAAAGCTAAAAATAGATTTACATTTTTTAATTAATTTGATTTTTATTATTTTTGAAAAAAATATTTATGAAAATAGGTATAACGGCAGATTTACATCTAAAATCAAAAAATGAAACACCAGAGCGGTACGAAGCATTAGAAAAAATAATAGATCATTTAAAAAATGAAAATATAAGAGACTTAATCATAGCTGGAGACCTGTTTGATAAAGAATTTAATAACTATTCTGATTTTGAAAATATATGTCGAAACAATTCAAATATTAATTTTTATATAATTCGTGGCAATCACGACATAGATTTGAAATCCAACTCTTTTGGTTCACCAAATATTAAAGTTTTTGATGAAATTACATCTCAAAAATTTGACAATCTCGATTTTTTATTTTTACCATACCAAGCATCTGAAACTATGGACGAAATACTAATATTATACTACAAAAATAATTTTAAATCAGATAGATGGGTTCTAATCTCGCATGGTGATTATCTAAATATAAATAAATCTATCGATGAATACGAAAAAGGATATTACATGCCTTTATCAAATAATGTTATAAATGATTTAAAGCCATCAAAAGTTTTTCTAGGACATATTCATAAATCCAATAATAATGACATTGTTTATTATCCAGGATCGCCATATCCACTCGATATTAATGAAACGGGCAAACGAAAATTTATAATCTACGATGCAAATTATAATAAAACTGAATATATTTATCTCGATTTGGATAAAATATTTATGATTGAAGAATTACTCATCATACCTACTAATACCGAAATAGATGATGCTATAAAAAAATTGAATGAAAAAATAAATAATTGGAATTTATCTACTAATGAGATAGAAAAAGTGATTTTAAGGTTGATTCTAAAAGGATTTACTAATGATAAAAATACTCTTGTTCAACGTATAACTCATTACCTTGAAGATAAAAAAATAAAGCTTTATGATAATAATGCTCCATTAGATAATAACCTAAATATAGTTAAAGATCCAAATAGAGAATTTATCATGAAAAATATTTTAGAAAAAATAGAAAACATAGATTACGATTTTGATTTTTCTGAAAAACAAGATGCCATCGAGCAAGCATTGAATTTGATTTTTAATGATTAAAATAATTTAAAAAAAATATGGGCATTAAAATTGAAAAAATTAATATAAATAATTTAGGTCCAATATCTAATGGTACCTATAATCTAAATAATATAAACCTGATATTTAGCAAAAATGAAGGAGGCAAATCAATATTAGTAGAGTTTATTTTGCGAGCGTTATTCAATAAAAAATTTTTATGGGGTTATAATAGAGAATTAGGAAACGGTAAAATTGAGATTTCAGGTATAGATCAGGCTTCTAAAAACTATTCGCCAAATAGTAAAGATAAATTGGATAAATATTTAGAGAAAACCTTAGAAACCTTTCAGGCTTCATTACCCAAACTCCTTGTTGTCAAAAGCGGAGAAACATACATCGATGAGGGACCTGATGGTATAAATATAGATACTCTAAAAAAATTACTTTCTTCTAAAAATATTTTAGACAAAATCGATAGTAAAATACCAACTACTATACAAAATGCCAATTTTACTGGTAATGTTATCAATATTAATAGTACTGGTGATGGTAAAACATACAAAGAGCTCAAAGACACTCAATTATTAAAGATAAATAAACTATTAGAAAAATTAAACAATAATAAAATAGATGAAGCATTAAAATTAAATAATGAAATCAATGATTTAAAAGATAAAATAAATAATCAATTAAATGCTAAAAAATTCAGAGCTTATACCCTAGCAAATCAAAAAAAAGAACTAGAAAATGAATTAAAAAAATATCCTGATGAAAAAATAAATAATCTAAATAAATATTTAGATGAATACAATAAAATTAAAGGAAACATAGACAAAATAAATAAAGAACTATCATCACTTACAAGCCAAATAAATGATTTGCAGTATGTAAAAAATATATATGAAAATCAATCAAAAGCTAAAAGATACAAAGCATATCTACTAGATAAACAAATAAACGAAATCAAACAAGAATTAAATAAAATCACTGACGACAATATCAATAAACTCGAAAATAATATTTCAACTTATAAAAATAAAAAAGAAGAATATCGAAGAAAGTCAATAGAACTTGAAAAATTAGAAGAAAAATATAAAGATTATAATTGGGTAACAAATGTAAAAATTAAATACTTAGATTTAAAGCAAAAAATTTACAACAAAAAATTTAGCAAAACATATTTGATAATAGCTGCCTCAATATTTGTTGCTGGTCTCATCATTTCTCTTTTTAACATTAGCAATTTAATTGGCATTTTGCTAATGCTCGTAGGCTTTGGCTTTAGTACTTATTTTTCTTTGAATTTACATAAATCGCTTAAACAAAAAGCTTTTAATGATGAGCTGGAAAATTTGCAAGAATCTTTTAAAGATAAATTTAATCTAGATCTCAATGAGGCTTCATTAGATACAGTCATTAGCGACCTAGACGTATCAAAACTGATAGCAAGAGTACAAGATGAACTTCAAAACTTATTTACTGAAATATCTAATTTGAAATCTGAAATAGAAAAGATGTTGTTTCAAATTTTCTCCGTAAATATTAATGAAGATGACTGGATAAATGAATTAACAAAATATATTCAAAAAAGAAATGAACTGAAAAAACAAATTTTAAATTTAGAAAAACTATATTATGGATTAAATGTTGATGTGGCTGACTATTACTCCGAAAGTGTGGATGAGGTATATGATCCTGTCATATTCAATGATTCAAAAGAAAAATTAAGTCAACTAAAAAATCTAGAAGAACAACAAAAAAATAAAAAAAATGAGCTAAATAAAGAAATAGAAAATTTAGAAATTGTATCAAAAAACATTAATAATATCTTTATAAATTTGCTAAATGAGCAAATAACTGAAAACGAATGGAATAACAAACTCAATGAATTAATTAAACACAAAATTACCACTCAAAACAAACTGGTTGCTGTTCATACTGAATTAGAAAGTCTAGGTATAGCAAAAGATGAATATTTAAGTGAAGATCCTAAAATAGAATATAATGCTGAAGAATTGTCGAACCTAGAAAAAAAATTAAAAATTATCGATGAAAAATATAAAGAATTAGAACAAGAAAATTTGGTTTTAAAAAATGAAATTACTATTGCTACAGGTGCGTCTATTGGTGAAGATTGGAATATACTAATAGAAAGATTAAATACGAAGAAAAAAGAAATAATAGATCAATTGCGACAAAAAGAAGCTTACATTATAGCTGGCATTATTGTTCACCAAACCATTAATGACTTATTGCAAGAAGAAGAGAAGCAAATACAAAAAAATATAAATTCAAAAGAATTTTGTGACATTCTATATAAAATAACAGGGAAATATAATGGCTTATCTATTAATAATGACGGTAAACTGACTATTACAAGTCAAATGGCTGATTATGATCTTCGTGATCTCAGCACTGGCACCAAAGAACAAGTACTTTTCGCTCTACGTGTTACTTTAGCAGAAAAAATACTTGGGAACAAAGCATTTTTTATCCTTGATGATGCCTTTCAGCATAGCGATTATGACCGTCGCCCTAGGCTCATAGACCAACTTTTCACACTTGCAGACGAAGGTTGGCAAATTATATATCTGACTATGGACGATAATATAAGAGATATATTTACAAACAAAGGGTTGAAGAGAGAGGATTATCAAATGATAGAGTTAAATAGTTAAAAAACACGAACTTTTTACAATTAAATGAAAAGGTTTATGAAACTTTGAATTTAATAAATTTGTTTAAAATAATTAATGATATTAATATCATATTAAAATTTTTATGTATATTTGCCAAAAAATCAGTATTTATGAAGACTTTAGTTGATAACATTGATAAACATCTGGCTATGAGTAAGGAAGACTCCAAAGCCTTCTTTGATAATCTCTACGATTTCCTGCTAGAGAAAGAAGCAGACACAGTAGATTATCAAGGTTTAAAAATTCAAAGTACTCCACCACTTTGTCCAAACTGTCGTAGTAACAATATTGTAAAAAATGGCAAACAAAAAGGTATACAAAATTATCGTTGCAAACACTGTGGCAGACAATTTAGAGTTACCACTGGCACTTTTGTGTATCGATTACAAAAACCACAACTTATGCTCGAGTACATTCGTTGTATGGTTGCAGGCAAAAGTCTCAGAGCTTGTGCTAGAGAGGTTGGCATTAGTCTGCCA
>JAHDSP010000513.1 GCA_018432645.1 Bacteroidales bacterium
CGCATAGATGTGTCATGTTTATAATAATGTAAAAGTCCATCCATACCTAAAGCCATTTCAGATATTACCACACTATTGACATCTATTTTGCTATGTAGAGCACCAGATGTACCTATACGTATTAAATTTAAACTTTTATGTTCTTTTTTTATTTCTCTTTTTTCTAGATCTATATTTGCCAGAGCATCCAGTTCATTAACTACAATATCTATATTATCAGTTCCCATACCAGTGCTTATCACTGTGAAACGTTTATTTTTGTAATATCCAGTATAGCTAATTATTTCTCTATTATGCCTACTCACCTCGATAGTATCAAAAAAACTAGATACCCATTCTGAACGTTCTGGATCACCCACTAGAATAATAGTATCTGCAATCTCATGAGGGAATAATGCTAAATGATATACACTACCATCGGGCTTTAAAACTAATTCTGATTTTTCCATAACATATTTTTTTTATTATTAACGACAAAATTAAAAAAAATATCGAAATTTGCATAAAATTTTAGTTATTATGATTTTAGTAACTGGAGGAGCTGGATATATTGGCTCTCATGTGATAGCTGCATTATTAAAACATGGATACAAGGTTGTAAATGTAGATAATTTCTCTAGATCTCATCCTATCATTCATAAAAATTTAGAAGATTATTTTGCTACAAATATTCCTTTGTATCAGATAGATTTGTCTGATGATAGGGCTTTTAAAGAATTAATGAAAATAAAAGAACCTATAGAAGCGATAATTCATTTAGCTGCATATAAATTTGTAGAAGAATCGTATGAAGATCCAGCTTTATATTATAATAATAACATTCCCATACTACTTCATTTATTAGATTATGTAAATCAAAACAAAATTCCTTATTTTATATTTTCATCATCGTGCACTGTATATGGTGAGCCTGATTATATACCTGTTAATGAAAATTCTCCTCTTAAAGAACCTGCTAGCCCATATGGTCATACAAAGCAGATGAGTGAATATATATTAAAAAATTATGCTAATGCATATAATATAATGAAAGTTATTTCTTTGCGTTATTTTAATCCAATAGGTGCACATCCTGATATAGTGATTGGAGAAATACCTACTATAAAATCAAAAGGA
>JAHDSP010000348.1 GCA_018432645.1 Bacteroidales bacterium
GCTGATGAACTGGTTGGCAGAAGAATTTTTGAAAGAAGAAGGTGTTGACCTCAGAAAAGATCCTCTAGCACTGCAAAGATTAAAAGAAGCTGCTGAACGTGCTAAAATAGAGTTGTCTTCAAGTATGATGACAGAGATTAATCTACCATATATCACTACTGTAGATAATGTGCCAAAGCATTTAGTAAAACAATTAACAAGAGCAAAATTCGAATCTCTTATTGAGGATTTAGTAAAATCTACTATAGAACCATGTAGAAAAGCTTTAGAAGATGCTAATCTTAGAGCTTCTGAAATTGATGAAGTTATTTTAGTGGGTGGTTCTACTCGTATACCAATGGTTCAGAAAATTGTTGAAGATTTCTTTGGTAGAACTCCTTCTAAAGGTGTAAACCCTGACGAAGTAGTTGCTATTGGTGCAGCTATACAAGGTGCAGTGCTAACTGGTGATGTGAAAGACGTATTGTTATTAGACGTTACTCCTCTTTCTTTAGGTATAGAAACCTTAGGTGGTGTTTTCACAAAATTAATCGAAGCTAATACAACCATACCTACCAAGAAAACTGAGGTTTTCACTACAGCTTCAGATAATCAAACTTCAGTAGAGATCCATGTTTTACAAGGTGAACGTCAATTGGCTAAAGATAATAAAACAATAGGAAAATTCTATTTAGATGGCATTCCTCCTGCACCACGTGGTGTACCGCAAATAGAAGTTACTTTTGATATAGATGCTAATGGTATACTTAATGTATCGGCTAAAGATAAAGCTACGGGCAAAAGTCAATCTATTAGAATAGAAGCTAGCACTGGGTTAACCGATGAAGAAATAGAACGTATGAAAGAAGAAGCTCAACGCCACGCTGATGAAGATAGAAAACTAAAAGAAAAAATCGATAAAATTAATCAAGCTGACAATTTAATTTATAGTACTGAAAAGCAACTTAAAGACTTCGGTGATAAAATACCACCAGAAAATCGTGCAGAAATAGAAAGTGCTCTCAATGCTCTGAGAGACGCTCATAAATCTCAAGACGTTACTGCTATTGATAGTGCTATGGCTCGTTTAAATGATGCTTGGCAAAAAGCTAGCACTTATATGTATGAATCTAGTAATGAAGAAAATGAAGACAAAACTTCTTCGGAATCTAAAAAACAATCAAATGAAAATGATTTCACTGATGTAGATTACGAAGAAGTAAATTAATGTATATTCCATAAAATAAAAAAGGAGTTAAATTTTAATTTAACTCCTTTTTTTATGAATTTACATTTGTAATTTATACATTAAATCTAATATGCAAAATATCTCCATCCTTGACAATATAATTTTTACCTTCTAATCTGATTTTACCTGCATTACGACAAGCTTGCTCAGATTTATAATTAATTAAATCTTCATAGGAGATGACTTCTGCTTTTATAAAACCAC
>JAHDSP010000131.1 GCA_018432645.1 Bacteroidales bacterium
TAGATAGCTAAATTACAAATAAATTGTAATTTAATATTGATATTTTACTCAAATAGAGTTTTATTTTTTTTCAGAAGAATCTATAGCTTGTTTTAGATATTTTGCTTTTTCTTCTAAATATTTCAGATCAGTTTTAGCATTGTCAATTTTTTTGATATATTCTTGTAGTAGTAATTCAGCATTAGCAGATGCTTTAAAGAAAGAAAGATTGTTTTCCCAGGTTTGAATATCTGCTTGCAATTTTTTAATTTGATTATTAATATTATATAGTTCACTTTTAGCTTCTTTGATGCCATTATTATTATGTAGTATATTTTCTAATCGTTGTTTAAATTCCTCATTACTTTCATTTATTCTTACGCCTTTTAGTTGGTCAAAAAGTTGATTTATTTTTTGTCTAAAAGCATCTTGTATTCTTTGTCTGTCTTTATAGGGTACATCACCTATTTCATACCATTGACGTTGTATATTTTTTAGACGTTCTATATCTTCTTTAGGATTATTATTAAATTGGAATTCGTCTAGTTCTTTGAGAATAGCTTCTTTTTTTGATAAATTTTCAATTCTTTGAGTAGAGAGATTGGCGAAATACAATTCTTTATTAGCAAAGAATTGATCGCAGGCAGCTCTGAATCTACGCCAAAGATATTCATTTTTTTCGGAAGGGATGAAACCAATTTTTTTCCATTCTTCTTGTAATTTTTGTATAGTACGGGTATCTTGTTTCCAGTTATTACTATTTACCAAATTTTCGGCTTGTTTAACTATACTTAATTTTTTATTATAATTTTCTTGCCATTCAGATTTTAGAATTTCATAATATTCTTTTTTATCTTGATAAAATTTATCTACCAATGATTTGAATTCTTTCCAAATACTTTCATTAAACTCTTGTGGTACGGGACCTATAGATCGCCATACATTGAATAAATCTTGAACTTCAGAAGTTTTTTTCTGCCATAGGTCGTGGGTAGTTATTTCTTCGGAAAGTATTTGTTTCATTTTATCTATAATGGCTTTTTTAGCTTCTAGATTACTTTCTCTACGTTGTTTTTGAGATTCTATGGAGCCACGATAGTTTTCTTTAATTTTATCTAAAGCAGCTTGGAATCTTTCCCATATTTCATCTTTTTTATCTTTAGGTACAGGGCCTATTTGTTTCCATTGATCAAAAAGTTCATAAACTTGTTTATAAGCTTCTTTTGTAGAGATAGATTTATCCATTAGTAGAGATTCAGCTTTTTCGCAAAGTTCTATTTTAGCTTCTAAATTCTTTCGTTGATCTATTTCTATCATTTCTTTTAGTAGTTCAACTTTTTTATAAAATTGATCTACATAATGATTAAATCGCATCCATAGGTCATTAGCTTTGTTATGTGGTACTGCACCTATAGCTTTCCATTCTTCTTGTATTTTATTGAAATGATCAAAAGCTTCCTTTAGAGGAATTTCATTATTATCAATGATATTTTTTAATTGTTCGAGAATATCTAATTTTTTTTGGTAATTATCTTCGAGGGATTGTAGATATTGATTTTTTAATAATTTTTTTCTATCTAAATATTTTTTCCAGAGTTTATCAAATGTATCTTTTTTAGTTTGTAGTAATTCCTCTGTTTTTTGTTTTTGTTCATCATCGCTAATAGCAGATATATCTTTTAGTTCTTTCTCATAGATAGCTTGATGGAGATCATATAATCTGAGTACACGTGGTCTAATGTATGATAAATCATTATTTTCTAAAACTTTAGCAAACTCTTCATTTATTTGATCTAAATTTAATTTATCATATCTTTGTTTATCAGCTTCATCTACTTCGAAATCTTCTTCTTCATCGTTTACCTCTTCTATTTGGTATTTTAATTCTTTATTATCAGTATTTTCGATTTCAGCTTGAGGATTATTAACATCAGCATCATTATTCATTGATAGCTGCTCTTTCATTTCTTCATTACTCATGTCGTTACTTTTTTATAAAGTTTTTATACAAATTTAGGTGCAAAATTAAAATAATAATTCCAATTAATTAATATAAGTTTAATAAAATTTAATAAAATATTAGGATAAATATTATTCAAGTTTAAAATAGTCTCATTATAGTTTATCTAATTATTCTATTACCTTAAATTTATCGCCAGTCTCTTGAATTATTCTTCTATACCATTCCTCGCCGTAGCCAGGCCATTCTACTTTAGGATTGCGTTCACCTGGTACTACATATTTCACATTCCCATCCATATATTTGAGGAATAGAAATTTATAAAATTCTTTCCAATACATTACTAATTTATCAGCATTATCTGCAGAGAATGTAGAAACATAATCAATAGCTTGATAAGGGCTCAATTCATGCAATTGCAATGCATAAGCATCAATTTCTTTAACTTTATTAATAAAAGCAGTTTCGAGAGAATCTTGTTTTTTCTCGATGTCTGGGTGAATAATATTATAACGTGTATAAGCGAAATTAGCTACTTGATTAAAAACCCAGAAAGCTGCATCATCACTCCATTTCATCATTGCGCCATTACCTTGAGCATAGCTATGAGGTACTTTTCTACTTGCAGAATATATAGGTGTATAAACGCAGCTAGCAGCATCATCTACGCCAAACCAGATAATACCACCGATCTCGTCTGGCAACCAGCTACGACTTTGAGTAACAAAGCTAAAAGCTGTTTGTTGAGTAGCAGTAGCACGCTCATTAGTATAGGTTACTCCATCAATAGTCCAGCTTAATGGTCTCCAGCGGTAAGGCAATTTGAATGGCCCTGCACCAATATCATTGCGCATATCAAAAGGAGTGTCTTCTAAATGATCTCTCATAAAAAACATCATATCTTTGAGAGAAATTTTTCTATTAGGTTTTATGTAAAGTGGCATACGATGCGAAAGATTTTTGCCACTAACATAATCGATATATTCATCCATACCATCTGCTACCTGTCTAAACATACTCCAAACGCGTATCTCACATTGTCTAGCACCACCGAAGGTAACTGGATTATATGTGTCAGAAAAGCTAAACTCTTCATCTTTACCATTAAACCAGCCTTTTTTTCTAGCAAATTCGATAACATCTGATGAATAGATAACTTCTATTTTAGGGTCATATAATTTTTTATTAAAATCTTTCTCTGTAATGGAAGTTTTGCCATTAGCTAATGTAAATTGTCTGATGCGAGCTTGATTGGCATGTCCACTAATATAGCCATCAGGTATGCGTACAGCTACCCACACAGCACCTTTTTCACCCTCACCTTTACCTATCATCTCCATTATCCATGCTTCGTTTTTATCTGCTATAGAGAATGATTCACCTTCACTAGCATAGCCATATTCAGCTACTAACTCAGCCATTACACGTATAGCCTCACGAGCGCTCTTGGATCTTTGTAGAGCTATATACATCAAGCTGCCATAATCTATAATAGCACCGCTCTGAGTAAATAATTCTTCTCTACCACCAAAAGTAGTCTCACCAATAGCTACCTGGTATTCATTCATATTACCAATAACATTGTAAGTTTTTTTAGCTTGTTTGATTTTACCTAAATATTTGCCCGTATCCCATTCATAAACATCTAGCATAGTTCCATCAGGATATACTGCTGCTGGCGAGTAATATAAATCACCATAATGTACATGGCTATCAGCTGAATATGTTATCATCACTGAACCATCTGCACTGGCACCTTTGGTAATAATGAAATTAGTACATGCAAATGAACTATATGCACTAACAATCAATAACAATAATGTTAATAACAAAAATTTCTTTTTCATAACTGTGTTTTTTAATTTTTAATAATTTTAATTGTCTTATTTATATTTTTATCTTTTAATTGTACAATGTAAATACCACTTGGATAATTCTGAAAGTCAATTATATCAATATTATTATTTATTATACCATTATAGATTTCATTTCCTAATAAATCGTAAATATTTACTTGTGAATTAATAGGAGCTTTTAAATATAAAAAATCACTAACTGGATTAGGATAAATCTGTAAAATGTCTGAATGGTTATCATATAATCCACCTGTAGTAGAAATAGATATAGCATCTATAGAGGCTTCTGCTCCATCACGTCCATAATATACAAAAGCTAACTTCAAATTACTGCTATCAATGTAATCGGTTAAATCTACTTGAGCATTTGCCCATTCCCAGCTAACCCATGTAGATGTATCTGTACTCATTTCACTCCAAATAGTGTCTGTGAAATTTATTCCATCAGCAGCTGCTATTACATATAGATCATAATTATCATAAGGTTTTATTCCCCAATACTTAGACATTTGAAAATAAAAGTTCAAAATAGCAGTCTGATATCCAACCAGATTGATAGATTTTGTTATTAACCATTCATTTTGCCATTTTGATGTATCTTGCTCATCGTACAATACATGAACAAAATATTGACCATCTAGAGGAAAACTACTAGCTTTTTCCCAAGTAAAAGAGCTATCAGTTATTATTTGAGACCAATCAGCAGGAGGGAAATCTGCACCTTCGAAGCTTTCCCAAAATATCATAGCATCTCTGAAATTCATATAATGACATTGTTCATTATTGCTAAGATTTCTTTTAGATTGAGCTGAAAGCAATATGACAAAGCAAACAAATAGTATTGAAATTAATATTTTTTTCATTGAAAAATGGTTTTATTCTTGCAAAGATAAAAAA
>JAHDSP010000401.1 GCA_018432645.1 Bacteroidales bacterium
AAAGTTTTTAAAAAATGATAAATATCATATAAAAATTGTTTGAAATAGTTTAAACATTTTGTACCTTGCTACTTCATACTTGTCCCTTGTTTTAGTTTAATATAGTTTAAATTTTTTGCTTAACCCATCACCTATCACCTATCATTTATCACTTATCACTCATCTCCCTCCCCCTGTCTCCTTCTCAACTACATATATTAATTTCAAAAGCAAAAAATTTATTAAATTTGCAAAAACATTTAAATGGACTTAAATACTATTAAAAGTTTACAAGCTAGAGGTTTGATGGCCATAGAAATAGATGACAAGATAAAATTACAATTTACTCATAGATGGCAAAAGCTAACTTCATACAAAGATATAAAACATGACAAAGATTTTTATATAGCTTTCCCAGAAGCTATCGAGATAGTAGAGGTACAATTTAAAAATGATAGAAAGCAATTTTATAAAAATACTACAGGTATTCCACTAGAGATAGGTGAAATAGTAGCAGTAGAAGCTACACCAGGACACGATATCGGCGTAGTCAGTTTGACTGGGAAAGAAGCTATTAAGCAAATGGAACGAAAAAAACCTAAAACAAATGATGGCAAGCTATTGAGCTTGTATAGAATTGCTAAAGATGCTGATATTAATAAATTCCTCGAAGCTATTAAAAACGAAGAAATTGTTCTGAAAAAAACCAAAGAAATAATAAAAAATTCTAGGTTAAACATGAAATTAACTGATGTAGAATACCAAGGTGATGGCACCAAGGCTACATTTTATTATATTGCAGATGATAGGGTAGATTTTAGAGAACTCATCAAAACATTAGCTGGGACATTTAAAATAAGAGTAGAGATGCGACAGATAGGTGCTAGACAAGAGTCTGCTAAACTAGGATGGGTAGGTCCCTGTGGTAGAGAATTATGCTGTTCTACATATAAATGTACATTTAGCTCTGTTTCTATTACTGCAGCTAGTATTCAGCAACTCACTCTCAACCCTCAACGTCTTGCTGGCTTGTGCACTAAACTCAAATGTTGTCTATCATATGAGCTACCTCTTTATGAAGAGTTTATTAATAGTCTGCCACCTACTGATATTCCTTTGATCACAAAACAAGCTAAAGCTCATTTCGTGAAAGCTGATATGTTCAAAAATCTTATGTTTTACTCTGTAGAAAATCAAGATATTCTATTTGGCTTGCCCGTGAATGTAGTAATTAAATTACAAGAATTAAATAAAAAAGGTGAAATTATCGATAGTTTAGATCAGTTTGCTATTACTAGCGAATTTACTGTAATGGAAAGTGTCAATCAAGAAGATTTATCAAAATTAGAAGATGAATAATAAGTTTTTACTATATTTATTTTTTATAATAATTATTTTCAGCTCCTGCAGCAAAAATAAATATTATGATATCAAAGCCTTCGATGATGAAAAATGGAATTATACTGAATGGAAAGAATTTAATATTCCTATACCAGATACTACCAATTTATATAATTTACATCTAATATTGAGAACTACTCAGCAATATCCTTATACTAATATTTATTTATTTGTACAGAATATACCTCCCAGTGGTAATATTGTCCAAGATACTTTATTATTAATTTTAAACGATGAAAATGGTAAATCTATGGGCAAAAAAAGTAATAAAAACTATATTTATGACTTTTTAATTAAAAAAAATTTTATATTTTCTAATACTGGCGTTTATACATTATTAGTTACTCATGGCATGCGTGATAGTATATTACCAGGAGTGGTAGAGTTAGGATTTAAATTTGAAAAAATTAAAAATAATGAAAGATAATTTTTTCTCGATATTCAAAACAAAAGACAAAAATTTTAAGAAATTTCTTAAAACACTTTGGATAATATTTTTCAGTATTTTAGGTTTTTTAATTATATTTTTTACTAGTGTATATTTTGGTTTATTAGGTCCCATACCTACATTTGAGCAATTAGAAAATCCTCTAGATAAGTTCTCTAGTGAGCTTATAAGTGTAGATAATAATGTCATTGGCAAATATTATTACGAAGAGAATAGATCATGGGTTGGTTTTAATGAGATAAGTCCTTATGTAGTGAAAGCCTTAATAGCTACCGAGGATAAAAGATTTTATAATCATAGCGGAATTGATTTCAAAGGATTAGCAAGGGTATTTTCTAAAACTATTATTGGTCAGCAAAAAGGTAGTGGTGGCGGTAGTACTATAACTCAGCAATTAGCAAAAAATTTATTTAAACGTCCAAGTGATATTAATAAAATCAAGCTAATAGCAATCAAATTTAGAGAATGGATGACAGCTATAAAATTAGAAAAAAATTATTCTAAAGATGAAATAATAGCAATGTATCTGAATACTGTGCCCTTTGGTTATCAATTGTATGGTATCAAATCAGCATCATTATATTATTTTGGCAAAGACCCCATAGACCTATCATTAGATGAATCAGCTATTTTGATTGGTATGCTAAAAGCTACTACTAAGTTTAATCCTATTCTAAATCCAGAAAATGCTAAGCAAAGACGTTATGTAGTACTCAAGCAAATGTTAAAAAATGATTATATCACTGAGGAAGAATTTAATAATATCAAAGAAAAAGATATTCCTAAACCAGAGAAAAGCATTAGTTCATCTACTGATAATTTAGCACCATATTTTCGTGAATATTTGAGACTATATATGACTGCTAAAGAACCTGACTCTAAAAAGTATAAAAATAAAGCTGATTATAAAAAAGCCAAAGAACGATGGGACAATGATCCATTGTATGGGTGGTGTAATAAAAATAAAAAACCAGATGGCAGCTCTTATAATCTCTATAATGATGGACTACGCATCTACACAACTATTGATAGTAGAATGCAAAGATATGCTGAAGAGGCTGTACGAGAGCATCTAAGCAAAGATTTACAACCAAGCTTTTTCAAAGAAGCTAAACGTAGTAAATATGCTCCTTTTATAGGTGCAAAATCTGAACAAGAAGTTAAAAATCTTATGAATATTGCTATCAAACGTACTGATAGATATATAAACATGAAAAACAATGGATTTAGTGACAAAGAAATAGAAGAAGCTTTTCATAAGCCCACTGAAATGCGAGTTTTTAGCTGGGATGGCGTCAAAGATACTATCATGACACCTTATGATTCTATTATTTATCATAAATATTTCTTGAGAGCTAGCTTCGTAGCTATAGAACCTCAAACTGGCTATGTGAGAGCTTATGTCGGCGGTCCTGCATTTAACTTTTTCAAATATGATAATGCAGCTATTGGCAAAAGACAAGTGGGCTCTACATTTAAACCTTTTGTATATGCATCAGCCTTTATCAACGATCCTACATTGACTCCTTGTACTAAAATACCTTTGATACCAGTTACTTTTGATATGCCTGATGGCTCTCAATGGACACCTAAAAATTCTGGTAATGTGGATGAAGGAACAATGATAGAACTTTCTAAAGCTCTAGCTCTATCTATTAATTGGGTATCAGCTTTTTTAATTAAAGAAAAAACTTCTCCTGCTGCAGTAGTAGAATTAGTCAAATCTATGGGAATAACAGATACTATTCCTCCCGTACCTTCTATTTGCTTAGGCACAGCAGAGCTTAAATTATTAGAATTAATAAGTGCTTTATCTACTTTTGCTAATTATGGAGTTTATCAGACGCCAATTTTAGTTACTAGAATAGAAGATCGTTTCGGTAATATCATTAGTACTTTCCCCTATGGAGCTTCTAAAGAGGTAATGGATGAAATCTCTGCATATAAAATCATTTCTTTGATGAAAGGTGTTGTCGATCATGGCACTGGTAATCGTATTCGATATATTTATAAAATTCCTTATCCTGTTGCGGGTAAAACTGGAACCACAGATAATAATAGCGATGGCTGGTTTATGGGTATTACTCCAAATCTAGCTGCTGGTGTATGGGTAGGTGGCGAAGATATGCAAGTTCATTTCCGCAGTATGGCATTAGGCCAGGGTGCTAGCATGGCTCTACCTATTTGGGGACTTTTTATGCAAAAGGTTTATAATGACCCTACTATTAATCTGTATAAAGGCGACTTCACTATGCCTAAAGACTTCACACCAGATATGCTATGTGATCCTTCTAATTCTTCTATATCTTCTCCTATGTTTATGTTACCTAAAAATAAAAAGAAAAGCTGGAACTAAAATGCGTAGAAAAACTCTACAAATACCTGTAGGTAATATTTTCATAGGTAGCAATCACCCCATTATTTTGCAATCTATGACTAATACTGCTACTACTAATATCGATGATACAGTAGATCAATGTATTAAACTTTTCAATGCTAATGCTAAATTAGTAAGAATTACTGCACAAAATGTCAAAGAAGCCAAAGCCCTGAAAGTAATTAAACAAAACCTATTAACTAAAGGCTACAACCAATCTATAGCTGCTGATATACATTTTAACCCACAATTAGCACTAATAGCAGCTCAATATGTTGATAAAATTCGCATTAATCCTGGCAATTTTATTAATTTATTTCCCAATAATATTTCTTATACTTCTGCCCAGTATCATCAAGAACTCAACGCTATAAAAGTAGAAATAGAAAAACTTCTACCTGTTTTAATTAATAATAATGTTGCAGTGAGAATAGGTGTTAATAAAGGTTCATTATCTCCTAGATTAATTGATAAATATGGTAATAATTTAGAAGCTGCTATAGAATCTGCAATAGAAAGTGCCATTATTTTTAATAAATTGAATTTCAATAATTTAGTGATTAGCATAAAAACTAGTTCTGTTTATGAAACTATTAAAGCAAATAGACTTTTAAGTGCTAAATTAGATCAATTAGGTCTCTTCTACCCTATCCATCTTGGCGTTACAGAAGCTGGTATTGATAAACAAGGAATTATAAAATCTACCATTGCCATTGGCAATCTACTTTTAGATGGCATAGGCGATACCATTAGAGTGTCATTAACAGGTGATCCATTAAAAGAGATTCCCGCTGCTCAAAATATTTTAAATTCTTATGAAAAATTTTTACCATTACCAATGCTACCGATTTATGATTACACATTAGAATATTGTCCTAAAGTATTTACTAATAATAATTTAGCAGATGGATTGCCTCCTAGTGATATTGATTTTATAGAAATAAATAATTCAAATCCTTTTGAATTAATCTCAAAGAAATTAGAAACTAGTAAATACGTAAACTTAAAAATTAATACATCTCAATTCGATTTATACGAATTATGTATAATACTTGGTAGAGGCTGGATAGATGGGTGGTTGAGAGATTTATATTTAGTAGATAATAATCTACGACAAGATACACTAAATGATATATGGGAAATACTACAAGCTACAGGCAAAAGAAAAACCTTGACTGAAGTAATCTCGTGTCCATCTTGTGGTAGGACAATGTATGATATCGAAAAAATTACAAAAGAAGTAAAAGAAAGATTTAGTAAATATCCAGGTCTCACTCTAGCTGTGATGGGTTGCATAGTAAATGGTCCAGGAGAAATGAAAGAAGCTCAAGCAGGCATTGTAGGTAATGGATTAAATAAAGCCAATATTTATATTTACGGCAAATTAATAGCTAAAAACATTCCAATAGAAGCAGTAGTAGATGAATTTGAAAAACAATTGAAAAAATACAATTTAATTTAAAAAAACTTAAACAACTTTCTTAAAAAAGATAAGAAATAAATATCAAAAAATTATAAAATACTATTAAACGGTTTTATACCATACGTTCATACTTTCGATCTGTCCGTTAATTTGAGTATTGTTAATCAAAGTACCTGTATAACTATAACCATTATTCATAAAAGTTTTGTTCATAGATAGTGATTTTAAACGAGCAATAGTATAAAATGATTTAAACCCTTCAGCTATGAGTTGTTTTTCCATAGTCAATAGAAGATATGTAGCTAATTTTTTCCCTCTTTGCGATGGTAGTATTGCAAAATCTGTCATTTCTGCATTTTTCAGCCTATTGTTACATTCAGCAGAGCTTATACCAACTAATTTACCCTCAATAAAAACACCAAAATATCGCGTTTCTTTTTGCATTTCTTGTTTCAAAAATTTAGTGTCAAAAATTGGAAATGGGTAAGTTTTGAAAACTTGTGAAAACACCTCTGTCATTTCTTTAGTATCTGAATGATTTAATTGTCTTAATTGATATTTTCTATCCAAATCCATAATAGGGGCATTAATCTGCGAAAGCAATAACTCTTGGAAAGAGTTCATTTCTAATATGTTAGGTTTTCTTCGGTTCGAATCTTTATATTTCACTAGAAACAAAGCATCTTCTAAACCATTAAAAAAACGTGGGACTATAGCTTCGGTTACATATCCTGCTAAAAAAAATTGGGGAGCAAAACGTGAAGGAATTTTAGCAAATATTTTAGTATAACCATTGTTGTTTGCAATGTTTTCCATTCCCTCTATAATCTGAGGAAAATCGCATGAATGAAAATCCATAAGATAAACCCGATTACTAGAGTATCCATGCTGAACTTTTGATTTACCTATTAATTCAATCTTGTCCATTGTCTTCTCTACGTTGAATACGTTCATTATCTGATGGAACCAAAGAAATAGCATCATCGTAATCTGAAAGCAACTTTTCTATACCAATGGCATTATCTTCTATTCCTTCCTTAATATCTAAGTCTAAATTGCAACTCTTACAATTTCGATCACATTTTGTTTGTTTGTAGTCATCTGGTTCTTGGTATGAAGTTATTACGCCTTCATAATTTCGAAGAATTACTTTGTTTGTAGACCACGAAATTATATAGTTAGGCATTATAGGAATTTTTCCACCACCACCAGGAGCATCAATAACATATGTAGGAACAGCAAAACCACTTGTATGCCCAATTAAGCTTTCAATTATTTCTATTCCTTTTCCAACAGGGGTTCTAAAATGAGACAAACCTTCTGAAAGATCACACTGATACAGATAATAAGGACGTATACGATTAGCTACCAATTTATGGCATAAATTTTTCATTATGCGTGGACAATCGTTAACATCTGCTAACAGGACAGATTGATTACCTAAGGGTATGCCCGCATCGGCAAGTTTCCTTATTGCTTCTTTTGATGAAGCTGTGATTTCCCTAGGATGATTGAAATGTGTATTTATCCATAACGGATGATGTTTTTTAAGCATATTAACTAAATCGTCGGTAATTCGATAAGGAAGTACTACAGGAGTTCTTGTACCAATGCGAATTACCTCTACATGGTCTATTTTTCTAAGCTCAGTGAGAATCCAGTCCAAATAATCATCTGATAATAAAAAAGGATCTCCACCAGAAAGTAACACGTCACGTATTTGTGGTGTTTCTCTTATGTAATCTAGTCCAATTTTTATTGTTAATTTTCCTGGAATATAATCTTTATCTCCTACTTTTCGTTTACGAGTGCAATGCCTGCAATACATAGCGCAAACATTACTAACTAAAAATAAAACTCTATCGGGATATCGGTGTGTAATTCCTGGAACTGGACTATCAATATCTTCATAAAGTGGATCTTGCATCTCTTCAGGAGTTACTATTAATTCTCTATTATCGAGAAAAGATTGTTTAAAAATGGGATCATTTTTGTAGTCTTCTTTTTTTATTAGTGATAAATAGTAAGGTGTGATAGAAAGTGGAAATTTTGCCATGGTATCTTCAAGCTGTTCCTTCTCATCCTCAGAGAACTTAATACCTGTGAGGGTCTCGAACATAGAAATAGTTTTTATAGAATTCCTCATGTGCCATTTCCAATCTCGCCATTGTACCAATTCAGAAGAAGAGCCTAGCTTTTTTGCTATATTTTGTTGTTCTTTAGTTAAAATCGCCATAATTTTTTATTTCTTTTATTATTTACAAAGATATACATTAATTTTTACCAAACAAAACTGTCTTCATGAAATATTTCTACCACTCCGACCATCTCGGCTCCGCTTCCTTTATAACAAATGCAGAAGGTGCAATAGAGTAACTCCTCGAGTACCTTACCTACGGCATTCATCTCACAGTAAAACTCTGAGTTTGTTTTAATCACATCTTTAGATGTATTTCATCCGCATTGGGAAATTATTTGTACTAAAACAAGCAAGCCGAGTAGGGAAGAAGGGGTTACACTGTTTGAGCAAGCGATAACTTGCGAGTTTGTAACGTATCAACTTTATATTTTATTTATCAAAATTTACTTACCCACTCAAAAATTTATATATCCATCAGTAAATTGATACATAGTAAATTAGTTGATTACAACTTATTTGATTGAGCTATATACTATGATGATAGATATATTTATTTAAAAAAAACTGCTAACCAAATAGTAGGTTTGTATTTATGAGTATAAGCTACTCTATGTTTCTCATGAGCAGAGATGAGTAAGCAATCTCCTTTTTGTAGAGAAATTTTTCTGTCTATAAATTCTAATTTAGCCTTACCTTTTAGTAACATTATCCATTCATTCTCATCTTGATCATACCAAAAATCTGGGGGACTTTGCTGCCCAAAGGAAATAATTCGTTCTATTCTAATGGAATCATTATTTAGAACATTAAAATAATTTTCAATAGATTTATTTTTAATCTTATAATGAAAAAAGTTAAATGGTTTCTCCTTCATCTAATAAATCTAAAAAATTAATTGATCCAGCTCCCTCTCTAACTAAAACGGGTATTTCACCAGTAGCATCTATCACAGTACTAGGAATTAGACCACCCGGCCCTCCATCTATAACGGCATCTACTATATCCATATACATTTCATAGATAAGCTCTGGATCTGAAATATATTCATTGCCTACCTGCTCATTTACTCTAATAGAAGAAGAAACTATGGGATGCCCAATAGTGTCTACAATGGCATGGACAATTTTATTATCTGGTACACGTATACCAATAGTTTTTCTACGATTTTCTAGAATTTTAGGTATTTTATTATTAATAGGTAAAATAAATGTGTATGGACCCGGTAATACAGATTTCATTAATCTAAAAATTTCATTAGGAATAGGTTTAGTATATTCACTTAAAATAGATAAATTAGAACCTAAAAACGAAAAAGTAGCTTTATTGAAATCTATTTTTTTTATTCTAGAAATTTTTTCCACTGCTGATTTATTAAATGGATTAGCAGCAAAAGCATAAACACTGTCAGTAGGAATTATCACAATACCACCTCCATTTAGTATCTCTACTATTTTATTAATTTGCCTTTGTGGAGGATCTTCTGGATGAATCTTTAATAACATATTATTTTATTTTATGAATTATCAAATTTGTTATAATATTTTAAACGAAATGTCAATCAACGATGTTTATTGTATTTTTAAAAAAAGTTAGGAAAGTGTTCATATTAGTGATAAGACCATCAGCACCTAAAATAGCTATTTGAGATAACTCTATAGAATTAGAAATCTGGTCAGCTAAAATAAAAGTATCATATCCTTGCTCATTATATATATTAATAATTTGAGAAATTAAATGCAAAGAATCGATACCTGATTGCTTGGTGTTTAACATAGATATATTAATATAAGAAGCACCTGCCTCTGCAGCTAAAATTGCTTGAGAAGTGGACATGATGCCATCACATAGAGTGTTAATTTTTTGTTTTGATAAATTAATAATAGCTTTTATTCCATCAGTAGTAGCAGGTAATTTTACTGTAATAAGTTCATTAATTGACATTAAAATATCTACTTCTCTTAAAATATCCTCATAATCTTTGGCTTTAATATTTACTAATAATTCTTTTTTAATCAAATTGCAGATAGAATTATAATGAGTTAAGATCTGATTATTATCTTTAATACCTAATGCTTCTATATCTGATAGATCAATATTAATACCACTTATTATATCAAAATCTTTAATAATTCTAACATCTTCGATATTTATTGTATTAATAAATAATTTCATAATAGAGTAAAATTTTTTAAACAATAAAAAGGGTAAGCACCTTACATCACACCGCTACGACCGCTTACCCTTGCTTCCTCTCGGACCTGGGGGAGTTCGCAGGAGCTGGTTGTGTAAGACTTACCCCGATTGCAAAAATACATAATTTTTTTAAATAAAAAAAATATTAATTATCTTAACCTACTAGCACTGCTAATTTTTTGAATATCTGATCTAATATATTTATTTGCTAAAATTATCATTATAAAAGAAATAATAGGTATTAAAACACCAAAAGTATCATATTTAAATAAAAAACCGTTTTTAGCCCAGATATCAGGTATTAGCAACATACCAAGTAATAAAAGTACATTAAGGAAAAAAGCTACAGCATTTAACCTTAATTGAACTACCAAATTTTTAACATAATAAATAATGATGGGTATTAATAAAACCATTAAAATATGATCAACCATCAAAGTATATAACCAGCCGATAGGATGAACAGGAGAATTAGTATCATAAATAGATAGAGGCATAAAGCTAGGAGTTAATAACTTAATAAAGGGCATAAAGAATAATAAAATCAATAAAATCCATGCGATTATCAATACGATGTTTTGTTTTCTAAAAAGCATAATCAAAAAATTTTTACAAAGATATTAAAAAATTATGTATTGGATGAAAATGTGTGGAGGAAGTAAAATTTATTATATTTTTTGTTTGGAAATATATTTGATTATATTTCCAAATTTTAATTAATTTTGTAAAAAAAATAATAAGCTATGAAACAATTAGTTGATAATCTAGTAGAATATTTATCTATGGGCAAACAAGAGCATCTAGCATTCCTCGATGGTCTCTTTTACCTGTTAAAACAAAAAAATGCAGATGTAGTAGACTACCAAGGTCTCAAGGCACAAAGTGTATCTCCACAATGTCCCAAATGTGAAAGCATAAACATT
>JAHDSP010000153.1 GCA_018432645.1 Bacteroidales bacterium
CCTGAAATTAGCTTAACAACTTATTTAGTTAATAGATTACAAAAATATTTCGGTGAAAGGATTTTGGTATATCATAGTAGATTTAACCTACATGAACGAGTAGAAATATGGAATAAATTAGTGGATTTGTGGGGGCAAGATGATGCCTCCTGCATAATAGTAGGTCCTCGCTCTGCATTATTTTTACCATTTAAAAATTTAGGTTTAATAGTTGTAGATGAAGAGCACGACCCATCATATAAGCAACAAGAACTAAATCCTAGATATCATGCAAGAGATATGAGTTTTATTTTAGCTGATAATCACAATGCTAATCTCATTCTAGGTAGTGCTACGCCAAGCTTAGAAAGTTGGTATAATGCCAAAATAGGCAAAATTGGATTTGTAAAAATTAAAGAAAGATATTCTGGCATCATACCGCCTTTGATAGAAATTGTAGATATGAAATCTCTTATGCAGCAAGGCAAAGTGAGAGGACATTTTAGTAATACTCTTTTAAAAGCTATAGATGATGAGGTGAAAGCTGGTAGGCAAGTGCTTTTATTTCAGAATCGCCGTGGCTACTCATCGTGGATGGAATGCAGAAACTGTGGGTATATTTTCCCTTGTCCACATTGCGATGTCAATCTCACCTACCACAAAAATGAAAATTTGCTAAAATGCCACTATTGTGGTTATACAATTGAAGTACCTACTTATTGTCCAAAATGTAAAACTAATAGATTGATATTCAAAGGTTTCGGAACAGAAAGAGTAGAAACTGAGCTACAAAAATATTTTCCAAATTACAGAATTGATAGATTAGATTTGGATAGTACTAGACGAAAGCATGCTTTTAAAGAAATAATCCAAAAATTTGAGCTACGTGAAACTCAAATACTTGTGGGTACACAAATGATATCAAAAGGATTAGATTTTTCTAATATTCAACTTGTGGGAGTATTGAATGCTGACAATTTGTTAGTATATCCTAATTTTCGCGTGTTTGAACATGCTATACAATTGCTAATGCAAGTGGCTGGTAGAGCTGGACGTAGAGATGTGCAAGGTAGAGTGTTTATTCAAACTTTTTCTCTCAATAACCCTATCCTACCCTATATTATTAATAATAATTATGATGATTTTGCTGAAAATGAATTAAAAGATAGATGGCAATTCAAATATCCACCTTACTATAGAATGATACAAATACAACTACGACATAAAAATTTGGATATTGTAAAAGATGCCTCAGATGTTTTAGCAACTAAAATTAAAGATATTTTAGATACTGAATTCGTTAAAGGCCCTGTAGAGCCTGTAATATCAAAAATTAGAGATTATTATTATCGTCAAATTTTAATTAAAATACCACGTGATAGCTCTCTAAAAATCAAAAAACAACAAATTAATGAAGTTGTTTTCTATACTCTGAAAAGAAATAAAGTGTGGCGAAGTGTTTTAGTAGATATAGATGTAGATCCCGTTTAGTGACGAGGAGACGGGGTGACTTGGAGAATAGGTGATTAGTGATAAGTGATAAGTGATGGTGAGACTGAGAGAAATGGTGAGGGGAAGATTAGTTTTATCACTTTTAAATTATTCAACTAATCAACTAATTAACCTTAATTTTTATTTGCGCTAATTTGTGTCCATCTGTGGATTAATAACAACAGACAAATAGCATTTTGTTCAACTCCTCAAGTTATCACCTATCACTTATCACTTATCACTTATCAACCTTCATCAACCTTCATCTTTATTTGTGCTAATTTGTGTCCATCTGTGGATAATTTATTCTAATTTATGTATATTGGTATTTTTTCGAAATTGTTATTATCAAAAAATTATAAATAGTCTTCAACAGCTTCAATGAATATCTTTTCTGCTTCATCTAATGACCCATAAAAATCGGCTCCTGAGGCATTTTTATGTCCGCCACCATTAAAATATCGTTGTGCTAAATATCTCACGTCATAGGCAGCTTTACTACGCAAACTAATTTTTATGCGATCTTTTCTCTCAGATATCAAAGCAGACACATTGACATTTTCTATACTAAGCGGCATAGTAACTATCCCTTCTGTATATCCAGGATGATAATTGAACTCTTGAAGTTCTTTTTGTGTAAGCATAATGTAAGCTACTCCTTTATTTTCTATAAATTTTAATTTTTCATAAATGCTATAGCCTAATAATCTAAACCTGTCATAAGTATAAGAATTGTAAATTAAATTATTAATTTCATTAACATTAATTCCTTTTTTAATTAATTCAGCTATTATCTCATAAGGATGTGAACAATTACAGCAATGAAAAAATTTATTAGTATCTGTATAAATGCCAGTATAAATGCATTCTGCTATTTGCTTGTCTATCAAACTAGGCTCCATATAAGTCAATAAATCATAAATAATTTCTGAAGTAGAAGAAACTTTGTTATCAGAAATCAAAATATCCCATTCATTTGGTGGTGGATCTAGATGATGATCTATACATATGCGAAAAGCTTTTATGTTATTAATTGATACAGACATACTCATATTGCGACTAAGTGAATTGAGGTCAGTAGCGATGAGATAATCTGCCTCAGAAAATATGCTAAAACATAGAGCATTATCATCATCAAAAATAATTGCTTGGTCTATATCAGCCATCCACAAATAAAACGAAGGTATAGCATCGGGAATTACAAGTGATACCTTATGTCCCAATTTTCTAAGAAATCTACTAATAGCTATAGACGAACCTAAAGCATCACCATCAGGATTTTTATGAGTTGTTACAATAATTTTGTAACTTTGCTGACTCATAAAAATAGATTTCAATTGAAAAAAATTTGATATATTATTCATATTAAAAAAATATTATAATTTAGCATGCAAAATTTTGCAAATTTAAAAAATAAATTATTATGGCAGAACAACGTACTCTTGCAATTATTAAACCCATAGCAGTACAAAATGGTCATACTGGAGCTATCCTTCACACCATTTGTGCTAATGGTTACAAACTAAGAGCATTGAAAATGATGAAAATGAACAAAACCCTAGCAGCAACTTTTTATCAAGAACATAAAGATATGGATTTCTATAATGATCTCATCGATTTTATTACATCAGGACCTATTGTCACTATGGTAATTGAAAAAGAAAATGCAATAGAAGATTTTAGAAATTTAATGGGAGCTACTGATCCTTCTAAATCTAAGCCAGGTACTCTCAGATATCAATATGGTACTAACATGAGAGCTAATGCTATTCATGGTAGCAAAGATGTAGAAAGTGCTAAAAGAGAAATTGATCTGATATTTACTAAAAAAGAAATTTTTTCTTTTTAAATTCTTTTATACCGTTTATTTCTTTTTTTAATTGCTTATTATTTTTCTGGGGTGAAGCTTTTAAAAGTACCATCAGAAAAGAACCATACTATGCTTATAATTTCTTTAATGCCTTCATTAATATTGTGCACTGGTTTTTCTGAAATTATGTTTTGAGATGCTATATTAAATTTATCTTCATTAATCGATTTATCAGTTAATGGAGCATTTGTAGGTTCTTTTATTTCTTCTTTTAAATCTTTTTCTTCATTAATTTGTTCATCTAAATTTTTATCGTCATTATAAGTATCTGGTATATCTAAATCTAATTTTGCAGTTGTAGGTTTATTTTTTTCATTTATTAAGATTGAATTTTTATTAGAATTTTCTACATTTTTTAGCATATTACCTGATCCGAATAATAACCAATCAGAGTTAATTTCAGGAAATTTTTCAAGTATTTTCATAACAATTTCTAATGAAGGGTTATTGCGTCCATTTAGAATATGTGATAAACGAGATCGATCTATTTCTAATACATCAGCAAATTCTGATGGTGTGAATTTATTATAATCCATTATTTTTAGAATTCTATCTAACATAATTTTTTTGTTTACAAAATTAAATTATTTTTTTAAATTATAAAAACATAATCAATTAACATTTGTATATTTGTAAATTGACAATTGTATATTTTAAAGTATTGCTTTATATATTAATACTTAATTAATTAATATTCAATAATTTATAAATATTTATTTACTAATTATTTTTATTTGAAATAAATAGCCAAATACTTAATGTATTAGTTTAATTTATATATGTTATCTTATTGATATATAATATTTTAATTTTATAATAATCTAATTATAATCTATATTTTATGTTTTTTTATAAAAAATGTTATAATTTACTTATGTAAATCTATTTACTTTTGTAAATTATTTAATAGTTGATTAATGTAAATAGGTTTTTATATGAAATTACAATGAATAATTTACAATTGTTAATTTTTAAAGTCTCCCCTATTCTATTTTTTACATTATTAAATATTGATGTAAATATTAATTGTCAAGATTCACAATGTCGTTGATGAAAACTTGACTTATTTTTAAAAATGTAAGGATTTTGCTTAATAATTTCAGGTATTTAACATAAAACATATTTCGACAGCCTGAGAAGTTGTTTTTATGCACTGTTCTTTTCTCACTTTACCATGTCATCAGTAAATGTCAGATTTATAAAAGATTATCAGGGCTAAAGCCCGATTAAGTCTAAATAGCAGATCTTCGAATGATTTTCAAGATTATCCAGATTGATCAAAAAGTTTATGACAAATCAAAGAAAACCACAAAAATCATAGTAAAATCAGTTGTTCAGACAAAAAAAATTAATATAAGTTTTATATAAATGATTTTTACTATTTTTGTTATCAAATAAATTTAGCTTAATGATAGATAAATATTTAATTAAAAAAGAAATAAATCATTATTTCGAAGAAATTAAAAATATTTACAGTGATGATGATTATACTGAATGGACTTATAGAACATCTTTTGAAAATTTCAATTTCTAATGAAAAGGTAGAGCTCTTTGCCCAGCTATGAATATTATTTTGTTACAAATATACAATTTTATTTTTAAAAATGTAATGGATTTTGTTTAAAAATTTCATGTTTTCATGGTTCGTCTTTGCTCACCACAGGTTTTTCGACGTCCTGAAAATTGGTTTTTATGAGCTGTTTTTTCTCACTTCGCCATGTCTTCTATAAATGCCGAATTTATAAAATTTTCAGGGCTAAAGCTTGATTAACATATTTATAAAGTCCACGACCTAAAGGTCGTGGTTAATTGAAGTGGGAATAGACAAAAGACTAACAAATTGTTGTATTAGAATTAACTCACCTACCATTAGTACTTAATATAGTTGTGTGATCAAATTTGAAAATATTATAACTAAAGTCAGGACAAGTATTACATTTTTTAGGATTATATTTTTTTATCTTATTGGGTAGGGGCTTATTTTGAGTCTGACATGCAGATAAGACAAGTAACAAAATAAAAAATAAAAGAGCAAAAAAATATTTTTTATATTTCATCAGATTATACAATGTCAATAAAAAAATTATTCAAAAAGTTTATTAATTAAATCATCATCAGCAATATTAGGAATAGTAACAGCTAAATCTTTATGATGTGCTTGAGCCCTATTTAGAGTAAAGAGAGCATTAGGATTACGAGCCCAGCTTCTACGAGAGATACCATTAATCACATCCCAAAAGAGCATACTCTTTAGATTGCTATCTGCCTCATCACTACCATCCAGTACTAAGCCAAATCCTCCATTTATTACTTCTCCCCAACCAACACCACCTCCATTATGCAGAGAAATCCAAGTAGCACCTCTCACAGCATTACCTACATAAGTATGCGTAGCCATATCAGCAGTGAATTTACTACCATCATATATATTAGAAGTTTCACGAAATGGTGAATCTGTACCAGATACATCATGATGATCTCTACCCAATACTATCGGTGCACTAATATATCCAGAGCGGATAGCTTCATTAAAAGCTTTTGATATCTTTACTCTAGCTTCTCCGTCAGCATACAATATTCTAGCTTGACTGCCCACAACTAATTTATTAGCTTTTGCATTTCTGATCCAATGAATGCTATCACTCAGCTGTAGCTTTATCTCATTAGGAGCTGTTTTGTAAATTTCTTCTAAAATATCTCCTGCTATTTTATCAGTTTTATCTAAATCTGCAGGATCACCAGAAGTGCAAACCCATCTAAATGGACCAAATCCAAAATCAAAAAATTGAGGTCCCATTATATCTTGTACATAGCTAGGATACTTAAATTCACCATTAGGTAGCAAAATATCAGCACCAGCACGGCTAGATTCTAATAAAAATGCATTGCCATAATCAAAGAAATACATACCAAGCTGAGCATGTTTATTGATAATAGCCACTTGACGTTTTAAACTTTCATGCACTTTTTGTTTAAAAAGTTCTGGATTTTGGCTCATCAATTCATTAGACTCTTCATAGGTGAGACCTGCAGGATAGTAACCACCTTGATATGGATTGTGTAGAGAAGTTTGATCTGTGCCTATATCTACTTTTATATTTTCATCATATAACCTTTCCCATAAATCAACAATATTACCTAAATAACCAATAGAAACATTTTCTTTA
>JAHDSP010000330.1 GCA_018432645.1 Bacteroidales bacterium
AAAGAAATTAACATTGTCTTCAAAAGATTGCATAGCACACAAGATTCTGTGTCGCCAAAAGAAACTTGTTGTGAGACTTATATGTACAATTCTGGCACACTCTCTCAAGCTCATTCCTGCACTCATACATTTGATATATTCGAGCATTTTACCCTTTTTATGAACACCGTACATAAAAGTGCCTGTGGTAACTCTGAATTGTCTGCCACAGCTTTTACAACGATAGTTTTGAACTCCACTTTGCAAACCATTTTTAATAACATGGCTACTATTACAATCTGGACAAAGTACCCCAGTAGACATTGCTTTGAGCTCTTGGTAATCTACAACATCTTTGCCTTTTTCGATCATCTCATCATAGAGATTATCGTATAATTCACGTGTCTTCTCTTTGGTAAGAGCAAAGACTTCTGTTGGATTTTCAAATAGTTTCTTCATATGTACAAAAATTTTACAAATATAAAAATAAATTAGAATATATAAACTTGATATTTAATAAAATTTATATATTATTCTCCTCTAATCTGCTTTCTCTCCCTTTCTTCCTTTTATAAAATATTAAATGAACGGTCTTAAACTTATTGATAATAATAATTTTTTGTAAATTTGTAGAAAAAATTAATATGGGAAGAGCAATGATTATTGGTGCTGGTGGAGTAGCCACAGTAGCTGCCTGTAAAATGGCAGAAGCACCTGAAATTTTCGAAGAAGTGATGATAGCTAGTCGTACAAAAGAAAAATGTGATAATATTATAAAAAAAATTAACAAACCTAATTTTCATAGTGCACAAGTAGATGCCATGAAAATAGATGAATTGTCAGCTTTAATAAAAGAATTTGAACCAGATATAGTTTTGAATCTTGCATTACCTTATCAAGATTTAGCAATAATGGATGCTTGTCTAAAGACTGGTGTCAGCTATCTAGATACAGCAAATTATGAATCTCCTGACAATCCACATTTCGAATACAAATATCAATGGGCTTATGATGATAAATTTAAATCGGCTGGTTTGACAGCTATATTAGGGTGTGGATTTGATCCTGGCGTTTCACAAATATTCACTGCTTATGCTGCTAAACATTATTTTGATGAAATACATTATCTCGATATAGTAGATTGTAATGCCGGTGATCATGGTAAATATTTTGCAACAAATTTTAATCCAGAAATAAATATTAGAGAAATTACTGCCAAAGGTAAATATTATGAAAATGGTAAATGGATAGAAACAGAACCTCTTACAATACATAGACCAATAGATTATCCTGAAATTGGTGAAAAAGAAAGCTATTTATTACATCATGAAGAGTTAGAATCTTTAGTAAAAAATTTTCCTAGTATAAAAAGAGCTAGATTTTGGATGACATTTTCGCAACGTTATCTGACAGCACTCGAAGTATTACAAGAGGTAGGTATGACCTCTATAGAACCAATTATTTATGAAGGCAAAGAAATTGTGCCTCTACAATTTTTAAAAGCTCTTCTGCCAGATCCTAGTAGTTTGGGACAAAATTATAAAGGTAAAGCATGCATAGGCGTTCAATTAAAAGGATTGTACCAAAATAAACAACGAACATATTTCATTTGGAGCATCTTTGATCATGAAAAAGCATATAAAGAAACAGGAACTCAAGCTGTTGCTTATTCTACAGGAATACCAGCTATGGTAGGAGCTATAATGTATTTAAAAGGATTATGGAAAAAACCAGGTGTGTATAATGTCGAAGAATTTGACCCAGACCCATTTTTAGAAACAATGCCAAAATTTGGTATTGATTGGCATGAAGCTATAGATATAGTATTACCTATTGATAAATAAAAATGTTCCTATAATATTAATTCCATTTCATAAAAATAGCTAAATGAAAAGGCAATATTATGACAATATACCTTCTCCATGCTTCGTGCAAGAAGAAAATAAACTAATTAGTAATTTAGAAATTCTAAAATACGTGAGAGAAAATGCACAAGTGCAAATACTTGTGGCCTTGAAAGGATATGCTTTTTGGCACTCTTTCCCATTAATAAAAAAATATTTAGATGGGGCATCAGCTAGTTCTCTTTTCGAAGCCAAACTTATTTACGAAGAAATGGGAGTAAAAGCTCATACATATTGCCCAGCATATTTAAAAGATGATTTTGAAGAAATAGCTAATATATCTAAACATTTGACATTCAATTCATTATCTCAATGGGAGCAATTTAAAAATAGTGTTAAATCATCTGTATCCTGTGGATTAAGAATCAACCCTGAATATAGTGAAATAGATGTACCAATTTATAATCCAGCGGTCCAAGGTAGTAGATTAGGAATGGTGAAAGCAATGATTCCTGATATATTGCCAGAAGGCATAGAAGGATTACTTTTTCATGTAATGTGCGAGCAAGATTCTTATGTGCTAGAGAGAGTTTTACAAAAAGTGAAAGAAAAGTTTCACAAACAATTGATACAAGTAAACTGGCTAAATATGGGAGGTGGTCATTGGATAACTGATAAAAATTATGATGTAAATCATCTTATTAATTTATTAAATAAGTTTCATCTAGAGTATCCACATTTACAATTAATATTGGAGCCTGGTGAAGCGATAGGATTAGGAACAGGATTTTTACTTTCTACAGTTCAAGATATAGTAGAGAATAATGGAATAAAAACAGCTATCTTGGATGTGTCTTTTTCAGCACATATGCCAGACACATTGGAGATGCCATACAAACCTAATGTGAGAGATGCTAGCACTGACGCTGCAAATAGTCAATTTAAATATAGATTAGGAGGTATATCATGTTTGGCAGGAGATTATATGAGTGAATATGGCTTCGAAGCTCCCTTACAAATAGGAGATCAGATAATTTTCGAAGATATGATCCATTATACGATGGTAAAAACAACACTATTCAATGGTGTAAAACATCCATCTATTGGTGTACTAAATAAAGAAGGTGAATTCGAATTATTAAGAGAGATACCATATGAATACTATAAATATAGATTATCATAAAAAATAAAAAAAAAAGTTAGAATATGCTACCTAATATTTATCTTGCAGAAAGTTCTATGAATGTTTAGAGTATTTTCTTAATTTTATCAATTGATTATAAGATTTTCATTCTTGTCATATCATATTATTATTTGCAAATTACATTAATTTTAATTAATTTTGTCAAAACCAAAAAAAATTAATATTATGAGTATAAAAGAAATATTAAAACCCGGTATTGTATGGGGTAAAGATTTAGAAGCCTTATATGCAGATGCTAAAGAGCGAGGTTATGCCATTCCAGCAGTCAATGTAGTAGGTACTAATTCTATAAATGCAGTTTTAGAAGCTGCAAGAGAAGCTCATTCGCCTGTAATCATTCAATTTTCTAGTGGTGGAGCTCAGTTTTTTGCTGGCAAAAGTTTACCAAATGATAATTATGAGGCTGCTATTATTGGTGCTGTTTCTGGTGCTATGCACATACATAATGTAGCAGAATATTATGGTGTACCAGTAGTGATACATTCAGATCATGCTCAGAAAAAATTATTACCTTGGGTAGATGGCATGTTAAAAGCGGGTGAGAAATTTTTCGCAGAGCATGGCAAACCATTATTTTCTTCACATATGCTTGATCTAAGTGAGGAATCATTAGAAGAGAATATTAAAATTTCTAAAACATTTTTAGAGCGTATGAGTAAAATTGGTATGTTCCTAGAAATAGAGCTTGGAGTAACTGGTGGTGAGGAAGACGGCGTATATCATTCTGCTATTGACAATCCTAAGCTTTATACTCAACCAGAGCATGTAGCTTATGCTTATGAAGAATTGAAAAAAATTAGTTCTAATTTCACTATTGCAGCAGCTTTTGGTAATGTTCATGGCGTTTATAAACCTGGTTCGGTTGTTCTCAAGCCTATTATTCTCAAAAACTCACAAGATTATATTCACAATAAATTCTCAACTTCTGATAGCAAACCAGTGAATTTTGTTTTTCATGGTGGCAGCGGTTCTGCTCTAGAAGAAATACGCGAGGCTGTTAGCTATGGTGTAGTAAAAATGAATATCGATACCGATACTCAATGGGCATTTTGGGATGGCGTTCATAAATATTATTTGAAATATAAAGATTATCTGCAAGGACAAATAGGTAATCCCGAAGGCCCTGATAAACCTAATAAAAAATATTATGATCCTCGAGCTTGGCTGAGAGAAGGCGAAAAATCTATGAAAGATCGTGTCATAAGAGCTTTTGATGATCTTTTATCACTCCATGTTTTAGATTAATAATTATTTTAATGACTAATACTATTATTGAAAAAGCCCCAGCAAAAATTAATCTGGGGCTTTTTATTTTAAAAAAACGTTCAGATGGCTATCATGATATTTGTTCTTTATTTTATCCATTAATAAATTTTTATGATACTATAGAGATTTCTTTATCATCTACACCATTATTATCTGTACCTAATCATCCAGAATTAGAGAATGAATCTAATTTAGTTTGGAAAGCTTATGATTTATTAAAACGAGATTTTGATCTACCATCGATTTCTATTATTTTGAATAAAAATATTCCATATAAAGCTGGTCTAGGTGGTGGCTCTAGTGATGCTATAGCATCTATTAAGGCTCTCAATAAACTTTTTGATTTAGAATTAGATAAAAATAAAATCTTAAAATATGCTAATGCATTAGGTAGTGATTGTGCATTTTTCATTGATTGCAAACCATCTATAGTTAAAGGACGAGGCGATATTATTAGTCCTTTTGATTTATCATTAAATGATTATTTTGTTGCTATATTTTTACCAATTCACTATGGTAAACCTATCTTCATTTCTACTGCTGAAGCGTATCAATTGGTTAGTGTTAATGAAAATAGAGAGGATATAGTATCTATAATAAATAATCACACAATTGATGAATGGGCGAAATTTCTCAAAAATGATTTTTTAGAAATCTTCATACAAAAATATCCGTTTGTAGATGAATTAATAAATGCATTATATGATAATGGAGCTCTGTATGTAAGCCTGAGTGGTAGTGGATCGGCGATATTTGCTATATATGATAAAAAAAGTGAGAGACCAATTTGGTCTCCCACTATATCTAAATTTAGTAAAATTATTTATCAAGGAGATTTATAATTTTACTCAAATCAATTTTTAATCATTAAGAATAGTAATCCAATTATGTGGATCTTCTACATCTCCAAATTGAATACCAGTAAGGGTTTCGTATAGTTTAGTAGTTATAGGGCCAGGTTTACCATCTGGGCAGAAATGATAATTTTCACCAGTAGACATATCAATAATTTCTCCGATAGGTGTAATAACTGCTGCAGTACCGCAAGCGCCAACCTCTTCGAAAGTCGGCAATTCTTCTAATGGAATAGGTCTGATTTCTACTTTCATCCCCATATCTTTAGCTAACTGCTGTAAGCTTTTATTAGTAACTGAACGCAAAATACTTGTACTCTCAGGGGTTACATATGTATTATTTTTTATACCAAAGAAATTAGCAGCACCGATTTCATCAATATATTTTTTTTCTTTAGGATCTAAATACATAGGAGAACCTGCACCGGATTTAGCTGCTCTCAGCGTTCCACGAAGACTTGCAGCATAATTGCCACCACATTTGAAAGTGCCCGTTCCTAGAGGAGCTGCTCTGTCAGAATCTCTTTCTATAGCAATTTTTGTTGGCTTAAAACCAGTCTTGAAATATGGTCCCACTGGAGTTACAAATACTACAAACATATAATCTTTTGACGGTTTAACGCCTATCTCTGGAGAAATACCAATCTCTAATGGTCTAATATATAAAGTCGCGCCAGTACCATAAGGAGGTAAATATTTTTCATTTCGCAAAACAGCTTCTTTGATTGCTTGGAAAAATAGTTCCTCAGGTACTTGTGCCATTAATAAACCTTCTGCGCTATATCTGAAACGTTTAGCATTCTCATCCCAACGGAATAATCTTATTTTACCATCTTTACCTCTATAAGCTTTTAGTCCTTCAAAAATCTCCTGTCCATAGTGCAAAGTCGTAGCTGCTATATGAATAGGAAAATATTCGGAATCACTGACTTCAATAGGTGTCCATTGCTCATTTTTGTAATAAGCCCTAATGTTATAATCAGTTTTAAAATAACCAAATGGTAACTCTGACCATTTAATTTCTGTTGTATCCATATTTTTTTTGCTAATTTATAAATTATTATTGATACTTATACAAATAATTAATTAAAAATAGTATTGATATAATCTAATATTTTTATTGATATTTATCAACATCCTAATTTTTGACATAAAAAAATGCAAGAACTGTTTCATTTTTTAATTTTTCAACTATTACATTATTGCTAATTTTGTATTTTATATTATTTTTATGATACAATATCCATATGATTTTATTAAATGGAACTATGCTAATGATACTACGTTTACTGATATTTCTTTTTTATTAAATAGAAATTATGCTAATGATACTTTAAATAATATAATGACAACTAAAACAACAGCTATAAGCTCATTGTCGCATAATTATTTCCCCACTACAGAAATAATAATAATACTTTTGGCAACTCTTTCTATAATTTTATTTATAGGCCTTATAACATATTTTCAATATTACAAGCAATTTATTTCTGCATTTTACTTAGAGTCTAAAAGGAAAATTTTTTTAAATAGATATTCACTAAATCATTATTTCAATTATATAATCTTTTTCTTATATATCGCCTTTTTATACATGTTTATGATTTATAATATTTACTTACTAAAAGATGAATTTGAATTTCGACGTATTGCTTATTTATTTCTAGTTATATTTTTATACAAAATTATATTTTTTTCAATATACTCATATTTATTTAGCAATAATGAAAAGATAAATTCTGATATAATTTATTATGGTAACTCATGGTTAAATATAATATTTGTGATATTCATATTTTTATTATTAAATATAGCATATGCTAATGAGACAATCATGCAAATAGGTTTTGTCTTTATTATAATGATATTTATCTATAGGTGGATTAGAATGATTATAAACAGTTTTAGAACAATTAGAAATTTCCATATAATTTATTTTTTGTATTTTTGCATTCAGGAAATTATTCCTTTATTATTTAGTTATAGTTGTTTAAAAAATATAATATGAGTAGTATGGACGATAAATATAAAATACTAATTTCCCAGTTTAAGCCTAATGATTATGAAAAAAGTCCTTATCATGCATTAGAGCTCAAATACAATATAGAATTTTCTTTTATTAAATTATTTAATGTAGAATGTATAGATATCAAAGATTACAGAACTCAGAAAATAGACATTAATAAATACTTTGGCATTATTTTTACAAGTAAAATAGCATTAAATTATTTTTTTAGTTTATTAGAACAAACTAGGACAACTATATCGAAAGAGATGAGATATTTCTGCCTAACAGAGCAAATAGCTTTATATTTACAGAAATATATGAGATATAAAAAAAGAAAGTTCTTTTTTGGCACTGGAACTCCAGAGAGTGTAATAGAAAATCTAAAACAATTCCCTAATGAAAAATTTATTTTAGTCTCTAGCTCAGATGGTAATGAAAGTTTTGCAAATGCCCTTCGTCAGCATAACATTAATTTTGATAATCTTTTTGTATGTAAAAATGTACCTATAAATATTTCAGACATCAATATAAAAGATTATAAAATGTTAGCTTTCTTTTCTCCACATGGTATAGAATCATTATTTTATAATTACCCTAACTATGAACAAGGCGACCAAGTAATAGCTGTATGTGGTGAATATACAAAAAAAATGGCCGAAGAACGTAATTTAAAAATTTCTGTTTATTCTCCTACTAAAGAATTCCCTTCTTTAGTACATGCTCTAGATGATTTTTTTACTAAACAAAAGAATAAACAATCTAAAAATATTAAAAACGAAGGGGAAAAAGAAACCAATAATACTAAAACCAGCAATACTAAAAAAACAAAACCTGCTAATACAAAAAAATCCCCTAAAACAACTTCTAAATCAGCAAAACCAACTAATGCTACATCTACACAAAAAACTTCAACTACTAAAACCACAACTGATAAGACAAAAAAACCTGGTTGATTTAATATTATTGTATTACTTTATAAAAAAACATTTAATTATTTCTATTTTTAATGTCAGATAGATTAAAAAAAATACGCATTATTTCTAAAAAACAAAAAGATAAACTATTCAACCAGGTACCTAAATTAGAATATCCTTTTAAAATTTATCATTTAATAGAGAATGGACAAGGAGAGCTACATTGCTTAATAGCTGTCAGTCGCAAACAGTTTAAAAAAGCTGTAACTAGAAATAGAATTCGCCGAGTAGTGCGAGCTGTCATTTTTGATATAATGGATGATGTGAATGCAGAACTACAAGAAAAACATCAAAATTTGTATATCGC
>JAHDSP010000119.1 GCA_018432645.1 Bacteroidales bacterium
CAATAGAGTAATGCACTTATCTGCAATAGCAAATGCTAATGGTGCAAATTTTGTTCTATTAGGACCTAATGATACTATGGTTAAATCTGTAAAACCTGTTATAGCAGTTTGTGCTGTGAGGACTGGATGTGGCAAAAGCCATACTTCTAGAAGAATAATTGAAATATTAATGAAAAAAGGTCTCAAAGTTGTAGCTGTCAGACATCCGATGCCTTATGGTAACTTAGTAGAACAAAAAGTTCAACGCTTTGCTACAGTTGAAGACTTAAAGAAACATCACTGCACTATAGAAGAGATGGAAGAATATGAACCACATGTGGTTCGTGGTAATGTTATATATGCCGGAGTAGATTATGAAGCTATATTGAGAGCCGCTGAGAATGATCCTGATGGTTGCGATGTTATTTTATGGGATGGTGGCAATAATGACTTCCCATTTATTAAGCCAGATTTAATGATAACTATTACTGATCCACTAAGAGTAGGACACGAGTTATCTTATTATCCGGGAGAAACAACTTTAAGAATGGCAGATGTAGTAGTTATAAATAAAATTGAAAGCTGCGATTTAGCAGATTTACAATTACTGCGTCAAAATATTGCAAGCACTAACCCAACAGCTGTTGTTGTTGATGCTGTTTCTCCTACTATTGTAGATAACCCCGAACTTATTAGAGGTAAAAGAGTTTTAGTTATTGAAGAGGGGCCGACAGTAACACACGGAGAAGTTAAGTATGATTATGGAAGTTTAGCTGCACAAAAATATGGTGCTGCCGAATTAGTTGACCCAAGACCCTATGCCGTAGGTAAAATCAAACAAACTTTCGAAATTTATCCAGAGATTGGAACGATCCTTCCTTCAATGGGATATAGTACCGAACAAGTTAAAGATCTGGAAACTACGATTAATAATACTCCTGCAGATTTAGTCGTTAGTGCTACTCCTATTGATCTTGGTAGAGTAGTGAAAGTTAATAAACCTATTATTAAAGTAAATTATGACTTACAAGAAATTGGATATCCAACCTTTGATGTGATACTTGATGATTTTTTACAAAATCATAATTTAAATAAATAAAAATTTTAAAAAGCGGCTTTGTAGCCGCTTTTTTTTTGATAAAAAATTAATAAATCAAATATATGAAAAAAGATATTGTAAGTATTAATGATTTTAATAAAGAAGAAATACTACACATTCTTGATATGGCTAAAAAATTTGAGGCTAAGCCAGACCAAAATTTACTTAATGGCAAGGTGATAGCAGTATTATTTTTTGAACCATCTACTCGCACACGGCTAAGCTTTGAATCAGCTATTCAAAGATTAGGTGGTAGAGTTATTGGTTTCTCAGAGGCTACAAATACCAGTGTAAAAAAAGGAGAATCATTAGGTGACACGATACGTACTATTAATCAATATTCTGATATGATAATAATGCGTAATTCTTTAGATGGTAGTGCTCGATATGCTAGTGAAAATTGCACAGTATCATTTATAAATGCTGGGGATGGCTCTAATCAGCATCCTACTCAATGTCTGCTAGATTTATATAGCATCTTGCAAACTCAGCATACTCTTGACAACC
>JAHDSP010000294.1 GCA_018432645.1 Bacteroidales bacterium
CTCTGCAATCTTATTATCAAATTCTTGATAATGAATAGCCTCATTAGATATCTTAGCTATTGGATCTATTCTACGACCGCCACCACCTCTCCATAATAAATCACTTAATATGAAAAGTACCATTGCTCCACCGATTGCTACTAATAACAATAAAGATCTCTTTCTAATTTTTTCTATTACAGCCATATTTTATATTTTTATGCAAAAATAATTTAAAATTCATAAATAATAATCATTTATTTTTGTATTCATTAAATTTATTATTTTAATTTTGTCTGATAATCTAATTACTATGAGAAAAATTTTCAGTTTTATTACGATCTTTGTATCATTAATATCAAATATTTACTCTCAGCAATCTGCTTATGATTTTTTTATTTTAGCAGAAAATGCTTCTAAGAATAATAATTGCAAACAAGCTATCATCTACTATGATAAAGCTATCGCTTTGAATAAATTTTATTATGACGCATATCTAGCTAAAGCTAAGTGCTATATAACTTTAAATAATAAAAATGAAGCTATGAACCAAATAAATCAGGTTTTGACTATGAAAAAAGACTTTGCTCCAGCTCTATTTATGCGAGCTGAATATTATTATAATGATAAAATGTATAAAGAAACAATAAATGACCTCATAGATGTAATTTCTCAAAATAAATATTTCTATCCCGCACATTCATTATTAGTAGAAGCATATATTTCTTTAAAAGATTATGATAATGCTCTAAATGAAATTAATTTTTTAATCTCTGAACAGTCTACAGAATATAAATATCTTTTAAAAAGAGCTCTCATTTATAAAAACTTAAATCAATATGATAATGCTCTAAAAGATTGTAATAATCTAATAAATAAAGGTAAGCTAATAGGTGAAGCTTATTGTTTAAAAGGAGATATTAATTTAGAACTTATGAAAAATAATGAAGCTTTCACAGATTACACAAATGCGATAAATCATAATTTCTACACTCGAGAAATGTTAATTACTTATCTAAACATGGCTATAAAAGATAATAAATTGCCAGAGGCACAGCATGCATTAGAATTATTAATCAATAATTATGAACAAAAAAATGCATACTATCATATGCTTTTAGGGAAAATATTCATTGATCAGAAAATTTATGAATCCGCAATAAATACACTTAACATTGCTATTTCTTTAAGACCAAATTATGATACAGCCTATGTTTATAGAGCAATGGCAAAAAGATTTATTAATAAAAATCCTCTGAATGATATTCGTAGAGCCATTTACCTGAATTCTAAAAATAGTTTAGCATATGAAGAGCTGGGTATTTATTACATTGATAAAAAATTATACTCTCAAGCTTTAGAAAATTTAAATAATGCAATAAAGCTAAATCCAAGTGGTAGAGCTTATTATTATAGAGCTATAGTGTGGGATCTTAATGGAGATAGGACTAGTGCATGTGCCGATTTACAACAATCTATAAATTTGGGTTATTTAGAGGCTAAAACTTCTTACGATAAAATTTGTCATTGATGCTATTGATAGGTGATAAGTGATAGGTGATGGAATGAGGAATTTAGTAAGATATTAATTTAAAATTAGTCCACAAATACACACAAATGATCACAAATTTTATAATTCAAATTGTTGTCAGTAGCTCATTGTTAATTGCATATAGCATTGTCGTTATATGATTTATCACTTTAATGCAAAGAAATAAAATTATTAAATTTGCATAAACAAATTAGCTATGGAATTCACAAAAAAAGATATCGATCATATCACAAATCATGGCCTCACCACAGAAGAGGTAAATAGACAAATAGAAATTTTAAAATCTGGGATGAAATTTGTAGAACTTTTAAGACCAGCTACAATAAATAACGGAATAATAGAACTAAATGATGACAAAAAATTTTATTACAAAAATAAATTTGAAAAAGATCAATATTTTTACACAATTACAAAGTTTGTACCTGCGTCTGGTGCTGCTACACGTATGTTTAAGGCTCTGTATCAGTATTTAGATAATTTTGATAAAGATTATCCTAGCACTAAAGGGTTAGAATGGTTTTTTGATAATATTAAAAAATTTGCTTTTTTCGAAGACTTAGAAAATGTACTAGCTACGCAAGGGTATAACTATGAACAAGTTATTGAAGAGAAAAAATTCGATTTGATAGTTCATCTAGTTTTAGACAAAGAAGGATTAAATTTACAAGCTAAGCCCAAAGCTCTTTTGCCTTTTCACAAATATACATATGGCTATCGTACTGCATTAGAAGAACACATTGTAGAGGGTATTCATTATGCTAAAGATAATAATGGTGTAAACATACATTTCACCATTAGCCCTGAGCATGAGCAAATGTTTAATGAGCTTTTAAATAGAATTTTAGATTCTTATAAAAAACAATATGATACTGAAATAAATATTACTTATAGTTTTCAAAAGCCAAGCACAGATACAGTGGCTCTATACAAAGATAGTTTAGAATTAGTGAGAGATGAGATGAATAATATAATTTTCAGACCTGGTGGTCATGGTGCGTTGATAGAAAATCTTAATGATTTGAATGAGGAAATTATTTTTATTAAAAATATTGACAATGTAGTACCAGACAATAGAAAAGATGATACAATAGAATACAAAAAGATTTTAGGTGGTTTACTGATGGACGTAGTAGAGCAAGTGCAGTCATTCCTTATTATGCTAGAAGATGCTAATCTATCAGAAATGGATCTAGACGAGATGCTGAACTATTGTAAAAATGAATGGCAACAGCCCATAGATGATTATATTTTTAGTTTAGATAAAATGGAGAAAATTGATTATCTATTTTCGCTATTAAATCGTCCTATTAGAATAGCTGGCATGGTAAAAAATACTGGAGCTCCAGGTGGTGGACCTTTTATTATAAATGACGAAAACGGTGATGAATCTTTGCAAATAATAGAGTCTGCTCAGGTAAATATAAATGATTCTAGTCAAAAAAATATTTGGGATAGCTCTACTCATTTCAATCCTGTAGATATAGTTTGCTATCCATATAATTATATGGGAGAAAAATTTAATCTTTTAGATTATATCATGGAAGATACATATTTCATTTCCGACAAATCTTTTAAAGGAAAAGAAATATTAGCTTTAGAGCATCCAGGCTTATGGAATGGTGCTATGGGTTACTGGCTGACTATTTTTGTAGATGTACCATTAACTACATTTAATCCAGTAAAGGAACTCAAAGACTTACTAAATGAAGGACATTGTTCTTAATAAGAATTCTTTTCCTATAGAATTTAAATAAATTTTATTTTTGCAAAAAAATGAACTTCGATTGGCTAAAAAATAATATACAAGGAGAATTATATACTGATACCTTGCATAAAATCATTTATTCTACTGATGCATCGGTTTACAAGGAAACTCCACTCGGTGTAGTATATCCTAAAGATGTGGACGATCTGAAAGCAATAATTAGTTTTGCTAATGAAAATCTAATAAGTTTAATACCTAGAACAGCAGGTACATCTCTCGCGGGGCAAGTCGTAGGCAGCGGTTTAGTAGTAGATGTTTCTAAACATTTCAATAAAATAATCGAAATAAATCCTAGAGAAAAATACGCAATTGTAGAACCAGGAGTGATTTTAGATGCATTAAATAGAGAATTAAAAAAATATAATATACTTTTCGGCCCTGAAACCAGTACCAGTAATAGATGCATGATTGGAGGTATGCTAGGTAATAATAGTTGTGGAGCACATTCTCTGATTTATGGATCTGTACGAGACCACGTATTATCTGTTAAAACAATATTAAGTGATGGCAGCGAAGTGATTTTTAATGATATAGATAGAGATACTTTCGCATATAAATGTGGTTTGAATAATTTAGAAGGTAATATTTACAAATATTTCAATCAATTATTATCTAACGAAAAAAATGTAAAATTGATACAAAATAACTTTCCACATCCTGATGTCAAAAGAAGAAATATGGGCTATGCTGTAGATAGCTTGTTAAATACTAATCTTTTCTCAACAGAAAAAAATAATTTTAATATTTCAAAATTATTAGCTGGTAGCGAAGGTACCTTATCGATGTTTAGCGAAATAAAATTAAACCTAATAGAACTGCCAGCACAAGAGCAAGGCTTACTATGTGTACATTTAAACTCTTTATTCGACGCTTTTGCAGCAAACTTAATAGCATTGAATCACAATCCTACCAGTGTAGAGCTAATAGATAAGGCAATATTAGATTTAACAAAAGAAAACTTCACACAAAAAAGAAATAGATTTTTTATAGAAGGAGACCCAGCAGCTATAATGATAGTAGAAATATGGGGAAATGATAAGGATGAGATTATAAAAAAAGCTAAAACTATCGAAGAAGAATTGAAAGATAATAGTTTTGGATATGCATTTCCATTGATATTCGGACCAGATATGAATAAAGTATGGGCCCTGAGAAAAGCTGGACTCGGTGTGCTCTCAAATATGGTAGGTGATGCTAAACCTGTTGCTGTCATAGAAGACACAGCCATCAGACCTGAAGACTTATCTAATTTTATTGAAGACTTAAATATAGAATTACAGCGTCTAAATCTATCTTGTGTATATTACGGACATTTAGCAACAGGTGAGCTGCATTTGCGTCCAGTACTAAACCTGAAAAATTCCAATGATATTAAAAAATTCAGAACTATAGCAGAAAAAACTGCTGAATTAGTCAAAAAATATAGAGGTTCACTCAGTGGTGAACATGGAGATGGGAGGCTACGTGGAGAATTTATTCCAATAGTTTTTGGTGAAGAAATTTATTCTATTTTCAAAGCAATAAAACAAAATTGGGATCCAAATAATATTTTTAATCCAGGTAAAATTGTTGATTCTCCCTTCATGGATAGCTCATTGCGATACACACCTGATAGATCAACGCCTGATATTACGACATATTATGATTTTACAGATGAATTAGGAATGATTAGAGCAATAGAAAAATGTAACGGTTCTGCGGATTGTCATAAATTGCATTGGGCTACTGGCGGCATGTGTCCCTCCTATCAAGCTACCTTAGATGAAAAAAATTCTACTCGTGCTAGAGCTAATGTATTAAGAGAAATATTAACAAATAATAATAAAAAAAATCTGTTTGATAGCAAAGAGCTTTATGAAGTTCTAGATTTATGTTTAGTTTGTAAATTGTGCAAAGCTGAATGCCCATCTAATGTAGATATGGCAAAATATAAAACAGAATTTCTACAACATTGGTACCGAGACCATCATATACCACTCAGAACATTAGCTATTGCCTATATTTCTCAAATACAATCATTTTTTAAATGGATTCCTTGGTTTTATAATTTCTTTTTAAAACAAAAAATATTTAATATCTTTTTGAAAAAAATTCTCAATGTAGCACCTAATCGTAATTTCCCTTTAATGTATAAATTTACTCTTAATCAATATGTTAAAAAAAATTTAAAAAAATTAAATCCTCAAAATCCTAAAAAAAGTATAATACTTTTTATTGATGAATTTAGCAATTACAATGACGTAGAAATTGGAATAGATACTATCAAGCTACTTACAGGCCTAGGTTACCATATTGATGTATTACCTAACAAGGAAAGTGCTAGGACCTTCATCTCAAAAGGAATGCTCAAAAAAGCTAAAAAAATCATAGATAAAAATATAAAAATATTATACGAAAATGGAGGTTATGAAAAAGAAATATTAGGTATAGAACCAAGTGCCATTTTAGGTTTCAAAGATGAGTATCCCTATTTATGCTCATTAGAGTTAAAAGAAAAAGCCAATAGCATTGCAAAAAATGCAATGATGATAGAAGAATTTATTAGCAAAGAAATAGAAGAAGGTAAAATATCAAGCCAAGATTTTGTCGAATATGAAGGTGAAATATTAGTCCACGGACATTGCCAGCAAAAAGCAATAATAAGTACACAACCCACAATAAATGCTTTAAAAATAGTTCCAAAAGCAAAAATAATGGAAATACCATCTGGCTGCTGTGGCATGGCAGGTTCTTTCGGATACGAAAAAGAACATTATGAAGTTAGTATGAAAATAGGTGAATTAGTACTCTTTCCTACAATAAGAGAACATCCTGGAGCTATTATTTTAGCTCCAGGGACAAGCTGCCGCCAACAAATAAAAGAAGGCACTCAAAGAATAGCTATGCATCCATTGCAGTTTTTATATCGACAATTTAAAAAGTGAAAAAGGGAGAAAAATAATATTTTTGTTTAACTTTTCATGTTAAATATTTTTATTAATTTTGTAAAAAATAAAAACTATGGAATATACAACTGAAAACATAGAAAAAATGCTGGCTCTGACCAAAGAGGGCAAAAGAGAATTCTTAGATAATCTCCACGAATTCC
>JAHDSP010000527.1 GCA_018432645.1 Bacteroidales bacterium
GCGAGACAGTTACTATTGTTCCTAAGGCAAAGCTATACGAGAAATGAAATATATATTGATAATAGAGACCTCTGACAGAGCAAATTCTATTGCAATTTGCGATACTGAAGGTAGATTGATAAATTATATAGATGAAATTAGTGAGCAGTATACACATATAGAATTACTTCATGCTAATGTAGATAAATTATTGAAAGATAATGGAATATCTTTCTCAGATCTTTGTGCTATTGCAGTGAGTAGTGGACCAGGCAGCTATACTGGACTACGTATAGGTGTCTCGTCTGCTAAAGGCTATGCTTATGCTTTGGATATTCCTTTGATTAGCCTGCCGACATTAGAATTACTAGCTAATGGTATGATAGATTATTTAGATACAATAAATGAAAATATCATTTTGATTCCTACAATCGATGCTAGACGTATGGAAGTATATATGCAAATGTTTGATTATCAGCTACATCCTATTTCAGAACCATCAGCACAGATCATTGATGAGCAGTATTTTTCTAATTTCCCAAAAGACAAAAAATACTATTGGGGTGGATCTGGTGCTGAAAAATTGTTAAATCTTTTCTCTGAAAATCACAAAATAATATCAGACGTGCCATATCCATTAGCTAGATATGGAGTAGCTCTAGCAGTAAATAAATATAATGCTTGCAAATATGAAAATATAGCATATTTCGAACCATTCTATTTGAAAGAATTTATTCCAGGTAAGCCACGAGTAAAAGGATTGGACTAAATTTAATTATTACTTAAACGCCTAATTCAAAAAAATTATTTTTTTATACAAAGCAATTAATATCTTAAAATAACAAGTATATCTCAATTATATCTAATTTTTTTAGAATAATAAAAAAAATTTTTTTATTATTTTTTTAAAAAAATATACATTATTTAAAAAACATTATATAATTTTGCAATGTCAATATATATTAATTATATGATGTTGTATGATGAATTAAGCATTTATACTAATAAGAATAATTTTATAACAAACTAAATATATATGTGTAGGGATAATTTGTATATTATTCTCATGGTAAAAAATAGGCCACCATGAATATTATTTAGCTATATAGAAAATATACAATTTTCTAATAAAAAATTTTCATCAAGTGGAGTTCAGAAACCACTAAAAAAAACGGGGCGGAATCCGAAAAGCCATATGAGTAGGGAAGAAAATTAAAAACAAAAATTTATGAAAAAGACAAAATTTTATTTATGTTTAGGTGTGGCTATGATGATGGCTCTCACCTCTTGTACGATGCAAAAGAGGGTTTATACCTCTGGTTATCACATCGAGTGGCTTAATGGTAATAATGCTACTGTTAAGCAAAATAATTCTCA
>JAHDSP010000144.1 GCA_018432645.1 Bacteroidales bacterium
CTTAATAGCTGTCAGTCGCAAACAGTTTAAAAAAGCTGTAACTAGAAATAGAATTCGCCGAGTAGTGCGAGCTGTCATTTTTGATATAATGGATGATGTGAATGCAGAACTACAAGAAAAACATCAAAATTTGTATATCGCCTTAGTTTACATTGGAGATGAAAATCCTAAATATTTAATCATAAAAGAAAAAATAATTGTATTTTTACACCGTTTATTAAATTATGAAGAAAATAAAGAAAATACTGATAGCACCATTCATACTATTAATTAAGCTATATCAAGTAGCTATATCGCCATTATTTCCGAAATCTTGTAGGTTCTATCCTACCTGCTCTGCATATGCTGTAGAGGCATTGAGAAAACATGGACTAATTAAAGGTTTTTTATTAGCAATATATAGAATCATTAGATGTAATCCATGGGGAGGCTATGGATATGATCCAGTACCAGATAAATTTGTTTTTGTTAAATTTAAATCATCAAATTATTTTGAAAATATAAATACTCATGAAAAAAATTAAAAATATCTTAAAAGTCATCATCTTTGTCATTATTGGAATTTTTTCATTTCAATTTGTAGTTGGAGACATTAGCTTCGAATTAGTCAAAAATTTGGATATTTTCACTTCGGTGATGCAAGGACTCAATAAAAACTATGTAGATGAGATACAACCAGGGAGCTTAACTAAAACTGCTATTGATGAAATGCTCAAAAGTCTAGATCCATATACTGAGTTTATCCCCGAAAGCGATATGGAAGATTACAAGCTAATGGCAACAGGTCAATATGGTGGTATAGGTGCATTAATACAAAAATTAGATAGCTTTGTAGTAGTATCTCAACCATATGAAGGGTTCCCTGCTTATAATGCTGGATTAAGGGCAGGAGATATAATTTTAGAAATTAATGGTGTCAGCGTAAAGGGTAAATCCACTCAAGAAGTGAGTGAAATGCTAAAGGGAACTCCTGATACTGATGTAGAAATTAGTTTTAAAAATATTTTTGATGAAAATATTAAAAAAGTAAAATTGAGCAGAAAAGAAATCAAACTGCCTGAAGTACCATATTACGGAATAGTTGCTCCACATATAGGCTATATTTCTTTATCTTCATTCACTATGAATTGTAGCAATACTGTAAAAGATGCTCTATTAAAGTTAAAAGAAAGTGATCCTAATTTGCAAGGATTAATCCTAGATTTACGAAATAATGGTGGAGGTTTACTAAATGAAGCTGTTAATATTATAAATATTTTTGTACCTAAAAATACTGAAGTTGTTAGCACAAAAGGTAGGTTACCAGAGACTAATAGAGTTTATAAAACTATGCAAGCACCTGTAGACCTCGAAATACCACTTTGTGTTTTGATAAATGAAAATAGTGCTTCTGCTAGCGAAATAGTAGCTGGTGCTTTGCAGGATTTAGATAGAGCTGTGATAATAGGTGAACAATCATATGGTAAAGGTCTCGTACAAAATATTGTAAATTTACCATATAATTCAAAATTAAAAGTTACTATTGCTAAATACTACATACCATCAGGTAGATGTATACAAAAAATTGATTATAGTGATAAAACTAATGGTGTGGGTAGACAAATATCTGTAGATGAACAAAAAATATTTTTTACAAAAAACAAACGTCCTGTAAAGGATGCTGGCGGTATCTTGCCGGATATCGATGTGAAAATAGACAGTATTTCAGCTTTCACTGCTGCTCTTTATGTAGGTCAACATATTTTTAAATTTGCCACATTATACTCCATTAAGCACCCCACTATCTCACAACCAGATCAATTCAAATTATCAGATGCAGACTATAACGAATTTATAGCTTATATGAAAGATAAAGAAATCAAATATTCTTCGCCGCTAAAAATGGAACTCGATAAACTGACAAAATTAGCTGAATACGAAAAGAAATTAGATCTTATAAAAGATGATATAGAAATTTTAAAGAAAAAAATAACTTTAGATAATCAAGAAGAACTCATACATTACAAAGATGAGATAACTAATATACTAGCTCCAGAGATTATTTCTAGATATTATTATCAGAAAGGCCGCATTCAATATGAGCTACAAAATGATAATTTTACTCATAAAGCAATAGAAATTTTATCTAATCCATCACAATACAATAATATTTTGAGTGTAAAATAATTTGGACACTAGTAATGAACTTATGAAAAATGTTTCTAAAAATATTTTTCCATATATTTACACAATATTAATAAGTTTATTAATAATAGGAATATTTTACTCTTTATTTTTAATATCTGCTTCGGAAATCACTTTAGCACTTGTTTGGTTAATAGAAGGGAAATATAAGGAGAAATTTAAAAAATTAAAAAAACAACCATATGCAATGCTTTGGATAGCAATGTATCTATTGCTAGTAATAGGCATGGTGTACACATCTAATATTAAATCTGGATTAAACGATCTACGAGTAAAATTACCGATGTTACTTTTACCATTGGTTTTTGCTACTACTTACCCCACTGAATTTATTAAAAAATATTTTAATAAATTTTATTTGTTTTTAGCATTTATTTTTGTTCTAATACCTATAATTACTTTATCATTTGGATGGATAGACAATATCAAAGAAATACCATGGTATAGAAATCATATAAGAGCTTCACTACTTATTACCATTGCTATATCAATAATATTATTTGCTAATGATACTGTAAAAATCAAATATCATCAAATCATCCATCCCTTACTAATAGTTCTTTTCATTACATTTCAAATTTTAAATGCTTCACTAGCTCCATTTATTTTATCTTTATTAATAATTTTTATCTGCATAATCAGTAGCATATCTAAGAGAAATAAATACATAGCTATAGTAGCTATAGCTATCTTTATTATTTCACCTCCTCTAATATTTTATCTATCATATCAAAGTTATTTTGGTATTCCCAAAAATATAACAAATTTAGAAAATATAGAAATAGAAAATAGAAATGCATATAATCCATACATTATAGATAAAAGTTTAGTAAAAAAATGGAATGAAATATCCACAAAACAAATCGATGAAATTAATACCATTTCTGATAGCAACTATTACACATTAGTCCGTTTTTTAGCTTCTAAAAATTATCCTTTAGATTCTACGGGATTAAAAATGCTTAATGATAAAGAGATTAAAGCTATAGAAAATAAGATAACAAATTACAGACTAATGAGTTCAGCACCATTAGAGCGTAGATTGTATAATTTATATTATGAAATATATAGAGTTAAAAAGGATAAACAAATAGGTTTTTATGGTTCTTTAAGCCAAAGATTAGTTTATTTGAAAGCAGGTATATCACTGATAAATGAGAAGCCTCTTTTGGGATGGGGGACAGGTGATGTGAGTACAGCATTCAAAAATTATTATCAAAAACATTACCCTCATGTATCAGAAAAATTATACAGAAAAACTCATAATCAATTTGTAACAATAGGAGTAGCTCTAGGAATAGTAGGGATGTTTTTGCTACTAATTTTATGGTTTTATCCCATTTTTAACCAAAAAAGCAGAACAAATTTAACGAGTTTGTGGATATGTATATGGATAATTTTCTCGACAATGATGCTACTAGAAGATATGCTCGAGGGACAACAAGCTACTACAATGACTGTATTTTTCTTAACGTTCTATTCAATGTTTTTGCAGCCACAACTAAAAGAAAACTAAACACGGATGATACTTTTGCGTATTATAGAAAATAATATAAAATGATATTGTATTAAAATATCGAATTCAAAAAAAAATTCAGATTATTGTAATTGACTAATTGCTTTTTTAATCCTTTCGGCGGCTTTTTCTAATTGTAACATAGAAGTAGCATAGCTCAGTCTAACGCATCCTGAATAGCCAAAACTAGAGCCAGACGTCAAAGCCACATTAGCATTATTTAATAGATACATACATAGGTCATCATCATTATTAATAACAGAATCTTCAAATTTTTTACCAATTAAATCAGAAATTTCTGGGAAAATATAAAAAGCTCCTTCAGGATTATTAGGCTTAATGCCAGGTATCTCAGATAAAGCTTTTAACATAAAATTTCTACGTTTACGGAAAGATTCTTTCATTTCAATAAGTTCATGGCAATCTTCTGGATCTACAGACAGAGCTTTGAGAGCTGCCATCTGAGCTATATCATTGATACCACCAGTCATCTGTCCTTGAATTTTTTCAATAGTTTTAGCAATAGTTTTAGAAGATACACTATAGCCTACGCGCCATCCCGTCATAGCAAAACCTTTTGATAATCCATTTACTATTATAACTCGATCTCTTATTTCTTCGAATTCTGCAATGCTATGATGTTCATTAGTAAAATTTATTAATTCATAAATTTCATCTGAGATTATCAGAATTTCAGGATGTTTGGCAAAAACACTTGCCCATTCTTTTAATTCCTCATAAGAATACACTTTGCCAGATGGATTATTAGGGGAGCTAAAAATAAAAGCTTTAGTTTTAGGAGTAATGTGACGTTCTATATCTTCCGCAGTGATTTTAAAATCTTTATTAAAATCACTTTTAATATATACAGGGTTACCATCAGCTATCTGTACTAGAGGAGGGTAAGATACCCAATAAGGAATAGGTATCAATACCTCGTCACCTTTATTTAAAATTGTTAAAAAAATATTAGCAATTGCATGCTTAGCACCATTAGAAACAACAATTTGAGAAGGATCATAGTCTAAATGATTATCTCTTCGCAGCTTATAAGCAATCATTTGACGTAATTCAGGATACCCTGGCACTGGGGGATAAAAAGAATAATTATCATCTATAGCTTGTTTAGCAGCTTCTTTAATAAAATTTGGTACAAAAAAATCTGGTTCTCCGATACTTAAATTAATAACATCTATCCCTTTACTTTTTAATTCTCGAGTTTTCTGACTCATTGCTAAGGTAGCTGACTCATTTAACTCGGCTGCTCTTTGTGATATAAAATAATCATTTGTGGTTCCCATTTTTTTTTCAAAATTAGTAAAAGATTTTATCTCCATCATATTTGGAGAAAATTGATTAATTACATCATATTAATTGTTTAATAATCATTTTCATATTTCTATCAAACGAAAAAAAGATTTCATAATAAAATATACAAATAAATCAACAAAATAATTAAGAAATATCAAGATAATAAGTAATACGAATTTCAATAAAATTTTTGAGTAATCTAAAAAGAAGGTTCTATAATGTTTATTGTGGGTAAATTATTTAGGTTAATATTTATATTGTCTAATTGTTGTTATTAATCCACAAATGAACACAAATGGGCACAAATATATCTAAATCATCAGTGTTAATTTGTGTAAATCTGTGGATGATATTATAGAAATTGAGGGTTGTTATTTATTGTCAACAAATGCACACAAATGGGCACAAATTATAAATTAGTTTTGAGGAATTTAGAAGTTTAGGAATAATGAGCGCTGAGTGATGAGTAATAGATTAAAGTTTTTATATGCTAATTATTAATTATTGAAAAACTAATCTTTACCCACTCAAAACCATATAGAATAAAAAAGAACTTACCATATTTATTTGTTCCAAGATAATTTCATGTCTGGCAATCTAATAATTTTATTAGTTTCGATTAACCAAGAAATAACTCTAATAACTTTTATTTCATCCATAATAGAGAAATGTTCTAATAATTCATTTTCGCTCATTGATTTCTCAAGTAATAAAGGTTTAATAATATTAATAATGTTATCCATTTCTAATTTAGATAAATCTACATTATTCCTTGAAACACAGACATCGCACCTACCACAACGTATTATAGATTCTTCACCGAAATATTCTAAAAGCAATTGACTACGACATTTGGTTTGATTAGTAATATAAGATATTAGAGCATCAGCATTAGATAAAATTAATTTTTTTCTATCTTCATATACAATATCAGGGATATTGATATTTTCTGCGTCCACGCATGGCATTAAAAAAGTGATAGTACTTTCTCCTTTATTAGGAATATAATCGATGATGCCCAGCTCTTTTAAAGAGTTAAGTGCATTACAAACTTGCTCAATAGACAAATTAGTTTTTTGAGCAATGTTTTCCTCTGAAACATTACTATATTCTGTAAAAAGGCCAGAATAGGTACGAGTGAGAATTTTAATAAAATCATTCCATTCAGGATGCTCTAATTGAAATTTGTAAATTTCTTTTTTATCTTCTATAAAAAACAACCTAGATTTAGATTTGATACCTTCACTCGAAGCTATATAACCAGCTTTTTCTAGTATTATCATACTATTATAAAAATCATTTGCTGATATATCAGCATTTTTTAAAATATCATTAATGGAAAAAGGGAAAATTTCATTTTCACCATCTCCAATTTTAAGATGATAATATTCAGAAATAATCTTGTATGTTTGTTTAATAATTTGAATATCAGGGAAACTAAGAAGAATATTTTTTTTAAAATCATCTATATCAGAATTATGAAAAAATAAAAACGCATAAGAAAGCTTAAGATCTCTACCCGCTCTACCAGCTTCTTGGAAATAAGACTCTATGCTATCTGGTAAATCTAAATGAACAACTAGCCGGACATCAGGCTTATCTATACCCATACCAAACGCATTTGTAGCCACCATAATTTTAAATTGATTATTTATCCAAGCTTTTTGCCTAGCTTCTCTCTCATCTGCTGACAACCCTGCATGATAATAGATAGCAGAAAATCCCAAAGCATGTAGATGCTTTGCAATAGTAACAGTTTTTTTTCTATTTCTCACATAAATAATAGAACTACCTGGAAATTGTTTCAGAAGTCTTATTAATTTACCCATCTTGTCTTCAGTCTCAATAACATTATATATCAAATTTTCTCTATAAAAGGATTGTTTAAAAATCTGAACATTTCGTAATTTTAATTTATCAACAATATCATTCACAACTATAGGAGTAGCAGTAGCAGTAAGAGCTAAAATAGGAACATTAGGGAATATGTCTCTAATACTCGAAATAAGTAAATACGGAGGTCTAAAGTCATACCCCCACTGAGAGATGCAATGTGCTTCATCTACAGCGATGAAACTCACATTCATTTTTGATAATTTTTCTTTAAAAGACAAAGTTTGCAAACGTTCGGGAGATACATAAAGCAACTTAATATCATTGCTATAAATACATCTATGCAAAATCACATCAATTTCTCTTTGTGAGAGACCACTATGAAGAGCTGCAGCTGGAATATTTTTTTTCAATAAATTCTCAACTTGATCTACCATGAGAGCTATCAAAGGAGAAATAACAATAGTAATACCATCTAAAGCTAAAGCAGGTACCTGAAAAGTAATACTTTTGCCACCACCAGTAGGCAGGAGAGCTAAAGTATCGTTACCATCTAAAACAGAATTGATAATTTCCTCTTGCAAAGGTCTAAATTGTGAGTAACCCCAATTATTTTGTAAAATGTCATAAATGTTTTGTTTCATGAAAACAAATATTTTATCAAAAATAATATAAAAAGTGGAAAAAAAGAAAAATGAGGAAAGAGGAGGGGAAGGAAAAACAAACAATTATGTTAGCTTTTCCCTATGCTTTAATCTCAACCTCATAAATACATACCACGCCTCCCAGTCTGACGCTGCTAAATTCAACATCCTACCTATGTCTTCTATTACTCTATTCAATAAATATTTGTGCTTCACCACATACCA
>JAHDSP010000466.1 GCA_018432645.1 Bacteroidales bacterium
ATCTCACTCCCACTTTCAATAATCACCACCTTTATGTCGTGGACCTAATAAATATATTATCGGGCTTTAGCCCTGATAATTCTTAATGACTATGACCTAACAGCCAAAGTTAATATCTGACACTTTGTTCATCCTGTTAAATGCAAAGCAATTCTGCATATGCAGAATTATTTAACATGATAAACTTTGTGTAATATCTTTGTGTCCTTTGTGGTAAAATAATTAACTTAAATAATTTATACACAATAAACGTTATAGAACCTAAACTCAATATAAATAATTTTAAGATAAAGATAAAAAAAATTTTTTTATTTAAAAAGTATTTATAATTTAGCTAGCAACGTAAAAATCTAAAAACAAAAAATATGGGAAAAATTACTATGACAGACATTAAAGCAAGCTCAATTTTAAAATTAAGTGATTCTGATTTGAATCAATACAAGTTGCATTTGGCTTGTTGGAATCAATATGAACATCCATTGGATGTTTATTTGGCTGACTGGAATAAATGGATAGGTTGGAATCAATCGCGTAGTGGGAATAATGACTTTAACAGAAAGTATATTTTCAGTTTAATCCAATTCTATCCTGAACCTAATAAATGGTTGTTTGGTGGAATCTTTGAAGTTAAAGAGCGATACGATAATTGGGAAGAAACAAAAGTTGGTTACAGAGTTGAACTTCTGGACTTACACAAGGAAATGATTGGACGATTAATAATTGATTTTTATCGTTACCAAGGAATGCGTGGTAGAGCCTATAAACTCGAAAATTATTTTAAAGATTTTAAAATTTCGCAAATACTTAAACAACCTTATGACGGAATCAATTTTCCAGGATATGAGAATATAAATATTGTCTTCCCAATATTAGAATTAATCTTTAAATACCAGAAGAACGACTGGAAAGCTGCATTGGAAAATGTGAAAGGAGTGTATGTAATCTTTGATAAATCAAATGGTAAAAAATATGTTGGGTCAGCTTATGGTGAGTTTGGAATTTGGTCTCGTTGGTCTGTTTACGCAGGAACAGGACATGGATTTAATAATGAATTGACTGAGTTGATTTCGCAAGAGGGAATTGACTATGCACGAAAAAATTTTCGCTTCTGTCTGCTTGAATATCGAAAAGCAAGTACAGATGACTCAATTATTATTGACCGAGAATCCTTCTGGAAAGAAGCTTTATTATCTAGAAATGAATTTGGATACAATAAAAATTAAAAACTGCTGGTAACAAAAGCTATACGTAATGCTATTTTTGGGCCTAAACTGAAAGTAAATGAATATTAACAAACATTATTTATAAATATTTGGCTAATTCGCTTTCAAATAAAGTAGATTAGTTTAAAAAAACTTTAGATTGTAAAAAATTGAAGTAGGCGTATAGATAAAAAAGCTTTTTTCAACATTTTGTCTTAAAAGAAAACCTTTACAATAGTAAACTTAGCAAAGATTTTTCTTTTGTTACTTTTCTTTGTGTGGCTGACAAAGAAAAGTAAATTAAAAAGAAATTTATTTAAACAAAATTATTGTTATATTTTTAAAATAATTTTTAATTAATTAAATGCCTAATTAATTAAAAAAAATTATATATCTTCGTAAAGTAGAAATCTAAATATTATGAGGAATTATCTATGTAAAAAATGTGCTACACTCGTTAAAAGTGACAAAAAACCAATTAGTTTTAATTGTCCCAGTGGAGGAAATCATCAATGGACTGATTTGGGTGAAGTTGGTACTACTAATTATCAATGCAAAAAATGTGCTACACACGTTAAAAGTCTCAAAAAACCAATTAGTTTTGATTGTCCTAGTGGAGGACATCATCAATGGACTGATTTG
>JAHDSP010000207.1 GCA_018432645.1 Bacteroidales bacterium
AATTGTGATGCATCACCATCTCCTAAAAAAGCTCTATTGATTCTGATATATTGAGTAGAGCTATTTAAATCTAAAATTGAATAAACAATAGGTATATCTTGCCACTCTTGAGTGAGATCTACATCTGTAGAGCAAGAGCTGGATATTGATATTACTACTATAATTGTGAAAATATATTTAATCGTTTTAAACATATATAAAAAATTTTTTTCAAAAATATAAAAAAATTTTAATAAAGAAGAATTAATTAATAAACATTTAACTACTTTAAAAAGGTTCTATGACGTTTTATTAAATTAGGCGTTTAATTAATAACTAGATTATTACTTATATCTATCTGTTATTAAGAACTTTTCATAATAATATATTATTTGTTTAAATTAAGTAATGATATTTAATTAATAGTTTTTTCATTTTTAAATTCTTTATTTATGAACATTTTTAGAAATATTTTCTTAAATTTTAATTTTTAATCATTTTCTTTATACTCTATAATACAAAAAAGATTAATAATAATTTATTTAAATTCATATATCATTATTTAATTTAAACATTTAATTAAAATTAATAATTTCTTTTTAATTTACTTTTCTTTGTCAACCACACAAAGAAAAGTAACAAAAGAAAGGTTTAAGCCGGGGAAATGCAAGTAGGGGTTTAAAATTTTAAACCCCTACTAATTATTGTATAGGTATTCTTTTAATATAAAATGTTGAAAAAGAATTTATTATCTAAACGCCTATTTTATACGTTTTATATTGGTAAAAATTGAATTTTTATCAGGGCTAAAGCCCATAACTCTTTTTATGTCATACCCTGACCTAAAGGTCAGGGTTAATAATCTGACACTTTGTGAACTTTGTGGTTAAAATCTTGGTGCCCTTTGTGGTAAAATAATTAACTCACAATAAACGTTATAGAATTTATAAACTAGTGTTCATAGTGATGGATCATAAAAAAATACGAAAATATTGATAAATTCATAAAAATTTTGTAATTTTGTAAAAAAGGTACTATGCCTTATTGCTCTTTTAGATAAAAAGAGAGGAAAGTCCAGGCACCGCAGACCACCATGCTTCTGAAAAAGAAGGATTTTTATCAGTAATGATAAAAATACAGAAAGTGCCACAGAAAATATACCGCCATTAAATTTTGTTTAATGGTAAGGGTGAAAATGTGAGGTAAGAGCTCACACATATTATCTGGAAACAGATATATGCGGTAAACCTCTTGGGGTGCAAGACCATGTAAACCAGCATTAGAGACTAGGTCGGTCGAGCTGGAGGGTAGGTCGCTTGTGCTTATTGGTGACAATGAGCTTAGATAAATAATAAGGCTATGCTACTGCATAGACAAAACCTGGCTTATAATAGTACCTTTTTTTATTTTTTTTTAAAATTTCACCACTCGTCTACTTTTATTATTGGAGGTTGCATACCTTCTTTTAGACTCGTTATGAATCTACTGACATACTCATCTACTTGTTTGAGATAATCTTCGTATTTAGGTAAATAATATGGATCGGTTTTATCTAGCCATTTTTCTAATGGGATTTTTGAAGCACCAGGTACATAAAAATCATCGAGAGTATAACGATATCTTCCATCTTTAGTTTCAATAGTAAAAGTACATACTACAATAATATTACTAATAGTTTTACTACCGTCTTGCAAAGTATCATACATACGCATACGATAATTACCTATTATTTTGCCATTTTCTGGATCTCTCACTTTAGTAATACCTTGAGGATTTTCAAAAAATTTATTTATCCAGCTAATAGCTCTATTATAAAGTGTGTCTTTGTTGCCCTCTTGCTGTATTACCTCTTGATATAAGATTTTTTTAAGATCTGGGTCTACCGGCAATTGAGCTTTTAGATTAATGTTTTGCAAAAAAACAATTGCAAAAAACATGTTTATTAAAATTATTTTTTTCATATATTTGTTTATATTTTTCATTTTCAAATTTTAATAGGATCATCACTAGGATTTATTTCTATAGGCTCAGAATAAAAGTTAAAAAGTCTTGCTGATTTTTGACCTTTTAGCCATATTTTATCATCATAAACATTCAAATATGCACCTTCTCGCAATCCTAATACTTTAGTTTCTTTATTGACTACTAAAAATTCTTTAATTCTTTGTTCTCTAGTTTCGCCACCATGATTAGAAAGGTTATCATCTAAATAGTGTGGATTGATTTGAAAATCAATTAAATTTAATGCATCAAAAGAAAGAGGGAAAATAATAGGCATATCATTAGTAGTTTTTATAGTAGGACATGCTAAATTAGCTCCTGCACTCCATCCTAAATATGGTATACCATTCAGGACTTTATTCCTCATTATTTCTATTAAATTATTGCGATGGAGTTCATATAGTAGATGAAAAGTATTACCACCTCCTACCATAATACACTCAGATTGGTTGATAGCTTCTTTATAATCATTATAATGATGTATGCTATTTATTTTTATATTAAATGGATAAAAAACATTTTGCACTTTGCTCTCATATGCATTATAACTAATTTCTATGCTTTTAGGATCTATATTAACGCCTGCAAATGGGATGAAAAGGACATTTTTGATATTAAACTCATTTAAAAAATTTAATATTACATCTCTACACCAATCTAAATATGGCTCACCAGCCATAGTAGAATTACTAATTAGCAATAATTTTTTATTCATTGTATTTAATTTATTTTATTCATTTAGACAAAATTAATAAAAATTTTTTGAATATTAGCATTAAATAGGATATTTTTATAAATTTACAAAAAACATTATGAAAAATATATATTTCCCGTCACAAAGTTCATTAATTAGAGGTATAGTAGCACTAATCATTGGTTTATTAGCCATCTTTTTACCAAAATTGACATTTCTAACAATAATTATTGTGACATACATTATTATATTGATAGGAGGTGTTTTATTTATTATATTAGCAATTAAAAGTATTGTATTAGCAATTAGAAGTAAAAATAAAAAAGAAAAAAAAGTTTTATTTATACAATCTGCTTTAAATCTGACTTTAGGATTATTATTTGTGTTATATTTTAGTTCCATTGATAGCATTTTGGGTTTTTTAGGTACTATGCTTCTAATTTTAGGAGTATTATCATTAATTAATTTATATTCTTTCAGAAAAATTACTAGGATTCCATTTTTCTCCTTTGTCATACCAGTTTTGGTAATTATAGCTGGTATAGTCCTTTTATTTAATCTATTAAAAAATGCACTAGTTTTATTAATATTTTTAGGAATTATTCTAATTGTTTATGCAATTGGTGAGTTTTATAGCGCATGGATGCTTAAAAAGAACACAACTAAAGAATAATTTTTTTGAATGAGGTGTTTAATTAATAACTAAATTATTACTGGTTCATTCTCGGTAATAACTATCTTTCTTATGAATATCATTGATTATTAATAAATTTCTATTTAATTTACTTTTCTTTGTCAACCACACAAAGAAAAGTAACAAAAGAAAAGTCTCCGCTGGGGAAATGATTTGTTAAAACTACGCAACCACCTCTTGGGGTTTACAAACTCGCAAGCTTTAGCTTGCTCAAACAGTGTAAACCCTTTTGCCCAACGCTGCTTGCTTGTTTTGGTGCAAATCATTTCCCAATGCGGTATTAATTCGAACTCATAATTTATTATCTAAATGGATATTTCAACAATTTTATTTTTAAAAATGTGATGGATTTTGTTTAAAAATTACGGTTCCCTTTTCGTGAGAAGCTGGTTTTAGAATTGTTGGTAAGGTGAGGCCTATATGCATATGTGTGTGTCTTTCAGACCAGCTTTGACTTTATCAGCTTGAACGCAAGGTTTTGAATAAAACAAAACAGTAAATATCCAGTGGATGCCACGACTGGCATATAATAGCTATTTTACCGCCTGATGTTTTGTATTCTAGTCTTATAACCCATTGTCAATATTTAGTTTCTATTTCATTACAATATTTCTTTTTCTTCTCTGTTAGTATTGTATCAGCGATGGGTTTAAAACAAAGTTTTTATAATTTTTTCCACTCCTTTTATCAATTCTTCAATTTCTTCTTTTGTTGGCTCTTGTTGTTTTTTATGGTCACAAAGATTCCTTATATCGCCTAAACGCTGTATGAAACGCCAATCATGTGTTTCAATTATTTCATTATCTTTCAATAATTGGTTAAAGTCACTAATTGTAGGATTTGTTTTTTTTATTACAATATTATGATTGATACAAACTTGCTTTAAATGTCCTTCTAATACCACTCCTGATATAGCTCCTGCAGCCCTTAAGAATCCCTTCTTATTTAACTCTCTTGCTGCATCTAATTCTGAATCAAAAATATCTGCCTGCAAAAGTTGTTTGATATCAAAAAGAGAACTTTCAAATCTTTTTTCGCAAGATTTTAATATGCCTATCTGACTATCTAATACAGATTTTACTTGGTCTATTATTGTTGTGTTTCCCCATGTAATAAACATTGAAGGTATATATTGAAAGTAAGTCTTTAATCCTTTTTTTGTTTTGTCGTCATAATACATTTTTGAGAAATCGTTGATTCTCTCAGGTAAAACAACCTTAATTAAAGCATAGGATTCAGAATACCAAATTTCAAATTCTTGCCTTAATTGGACAAGATCATCAAGTGTGTGCAATTTTTTTAAAAT
>JAHDSP010000282.1 GCA_018432645.1 Bacteroidales bacterium
CTATTTATTAATAAATAATTATGTATATATATTAATATTTTGTAATTTTGTCGAAAATTTAAAAATTTGAATTATGGCAAAGACAAAAGTTTTAATAGTAGAAGATGAAGCTATCATCGCAAAAGACATTGAAAATGTATTAACAAAAGCAGGTTATAAAGTTGTAGGTTCTTTTCCTACAGGAGAAGCTGCTGTTCAAGCTGCTAATGAATTATACCCCGATATCATTCTGATGGATATTATGCTAAAAGGTGATATGTCTGGCATACAAGCTGCTGAAGTAATTAGAGAAAAATCTAATATACCTGTAGTATTTTTAACTGCATATGCTGATGAAAATACTGTTGATAAAGCTAGGTCAGCTATTCCTTATGGTTATATTGTGAAACCTTTTAAAGAAAACGAATTGATAGCTACTATAGAGATAGCTCTTAATAAATATAAGGAAGATCAAGAGCTCATTAAAGAACGTGATATGCTAAAAAATATGGTAATAGAAAAAAGTGATTCAGATAGCATTTTCGTTCGTGCTGATTATAGACTAAATCGTATTAAATTTACTGATATTTATTATATAGAAGCTTTGAAAGATTATGTTGTTATCAATACTGCTGATAATATCTATACTACTCACACAACAATGAAAGAAATGCAGCGTATATTACCTGCTAAAGATTTTGTGCGTGTGCATAGAAGCTATATTGTACGTATTGACAAAATCTTTAGTATCAAATATCCAGATTTAGTTATTGAAGGTAAAATGAAAGTAATTCCAATCGGTGGAATGTATCGTAAAGAACTTTTTAGCAGATTGAATCTCGTTTAATAAATATTTAATTTTTACATAGATAAGGGGAATGTACATTCCCCTTTTTTTATGTAATTTTGTAATTATGAAATATTTTAATTATGAAGGATTTAAGAAGAAATACAGATAATAAAAAGAAAAATACAAAATCTTTTAAAACAAATTCATTTAAAAAAGATATTAAACCAAAAAATGAAGGTATTAGATTGAATAGATATATTGCTAATTGTGGTTATTGTTCTAGAAGAGAAGCAGATGATTTGATTTTAACGGGTAGTGTTTCTGTAAATGGAAAGATTATTACTCAATTAGGAACTAGAATTAAAGAATCAGATAAAGTGATGATCGGAGATGTAACTATTAAGCCCGAGAAGAAGATTTATATTTTAATGAATAAGCCAAAAGATTATATCACTACATCAAAAGATCCTCAAAATCGTAAAACTGTTATGAATCTTTTAGGTGATTTGAAGTTTCGTGTATATCCTGTTGGTAGATTAGATAGGAATACTACTGGTATTTTGTTATTCACTAATGATGGAGATTTAGCTCGTAAGCTTACTCATCCTTCATCTAATATTTTAAAAATTTATGAAGTAAAATTAGATAAAAATCTAAAATTCAATGATTTACAAAAAATTATGGAAGGTATTTATATAGATGGACATAAAATTAAAGTTGATGAAATAAGTTATATTGAGGATAAACCTCACAATTATGTCGGTATAGCTATTCATTCTGGACAATATCATATAGTAAAAAAGATATTTGAATCTTTAGGTTATAAAGTATTAATGCTTGATAGAACTATGTTTGGTCCTCTTACTAAAAAAAATGTTCCACGTGGAACATGGCGTTATCTTACCGATAGTGAAGTTAGATTATTAATGAATTTGTAATGAAAAGAAATATATTTTATATAATTTTGATAATTTTTTTATTTGTTATATTAATAATACTAGGAATTTTGTTTTCTAAAACTAATTCTAATGATAATGATGTAGTAATACTTAAATCTAATTCAAAAAATAATATCTTACAAATAAATAAATTAAAAGCTGATAGTATAAATGTAGAATCATTCTCTGATAACTATTCTGCTGGATTAAAAATTGATAATTTATTTCGTAATATTAAAACAGAACTTTATATAGATTCTATTTTATTAAATAATAATGATACTAATATTATTTTAATCTCACCAATACGTGTCCCAGAATATTTATATAGATTTGTTCTGATTACTATCGATTCTATAAATAAAAATCTTAATTATCAAAATGTAATTTTAACTAATCTAGACTCTGTAAATTTGCAATTAATTAATATAAATGATTCAGTTTTGATAAATGGTAATTTGTTTTTTAATATCTCAGATTCATTATCAAAATCTAAATATATTATGAATTTTATTAATGCTAAAACAAAAATTATTAAACGATGGAAAGGACAGGCAACAATAGAATTATAAATATATTAGAAAAATTTGCAAAAAAATTTTATCTCAATAACCTTATTAAAGGCTTATTTTGGTTTATTTTGTTTTCTGTTTCTTTATTGTTTGTTTTATCAACAATAGAAAATTTGTTTTGGCTAAATTCTACCTTTAGATTGATATTACTAATATTATTAATAATTTCTTTAACTATATTTTTTTCTTATTATATCGCGTTACCTATTTTAAGATATTTTGGACTTTTTAGAGATAAATCTTATAAAGATTTCGCATTATTACTAGGTAATTATTCTAATACTGATGACAAAATTTTATCTGCATTAGAGTTATTTGAATTAAATGAACTTAACAAAAATGAATTATTATTAAATGAATTATCTAGACGCAGTAATGAATTATCTAAAATTAATCTAAAAAGATTTTTTAATATTAAAGAATATTACAAGTGGATTATTGGCAATATTGGTATTTTAGCTGTATTCTTTATTTTATCTTTCACTTTTCCTAATCATTTTATTAATCCTTTAGTGAGAATATCTAATTATAATAAAATTTTTCCTAAAGATTATGGTTTTAAAGTTAATATTTTAAATAAGAATTTTTATATTGAATCAGGAAAATCTTTTGTATTAAATTTCGAAATTACGGGTGAAAAAATCCCTAAAGATATCTATATATTGTCTAATGGTAATAAGTATATTCCCCAAAAAACCTTGGATAATAAATTTGAATATGTTTTTGAAAATTTGACACAAAATACAAATTTTCAAATTATTGCTGAGGATTGGATTTCAGAGGAATATGAAATAAATGTTTATAATAAACCGTCTATTTATCGACTAGTAGCCAATGTAATATATCCTAATTATACAAAAATTGCTAATGAACAATTTGTAAATATTTTTTCATATAGCGTTCCACGTGGAACTAAAATTTTGTTTACATTTAATGTAAAAGATGCTGATAGCCTGATAATAATTAATGGTGATGCATTAAATAAATACTCGGTAAAAAATAAATTAGATTATCAATTACAAATATTAAAAAATGAAAATTTGCAAATAATTACTAAATCGATACAATCTCCATTACAAGATACTACAAATATTTACATTTCAGAAATACCTGATGCTTATCCGCAAATATTAGTACAATTACAAAAAGATACATTTGCTGTAATGCATTATTATGTTTCTGGCTCTATTTCTGATGATTATGGATTTACTAAATTATTAGCCATTTATAAATTAACTCGTAAAGATAGTACTATTAATGGGAAAATCCCAATAAATATTTCAAATAATGACTTAATACAAAATTTTAATTTTGATATAGATTTTTCTTTTCTAAATCTACAACCTGATGATATTATTCATTTTTATTTAGAAATTTATGATAATGACGCTATAGCTGGACCTAAATCTACTAAATCTCGTGAATATGAAATAAAAATACCTACAAAAGAAGAAATCCAAATAGAACAATCTAAACAATTACAAGCCGCTAATTCTAAATTTGCTAATATACAAAAAGAATTAAATGATATTAAAAATGAATTAAAACAACTAGAAAATCAATGGAAACTAGAACGTAAATTTAATTATGAACAAAAACAAAAATGGGAAAATTTAATAAAAAGACAAAATGATATTATTAATGAATTGCAAAATATAGAACAAAATCTACAACTTTCACCTTCTTATGATGAAAATTTAGAAATTTATGAAAAAATTCAACAAATAGATGAGCTCATTAAATCTATTAATCTAGATGAACTAAATGAATATATAGAAAATTTACAAAAATTAATGGAAAATAATGAGTTGAAATCTGAAGATATCGAAGAGTTTAAGCTTCAGAATGAAGAATTAAATAAAATGCTGGATAGACAAATAGATCTACTGAAACGCTTAGATATTGAAAAAAATCTAAAAGAAACTTTCGAAGAATTTAAAGATCTAAGTAAACAATTTGATGAATTATCTAAAAAACAAGAACCTGATGAATTAGATAAACAAAATGAACTAAAGAAAGATTTAGAAAAACAGTTCGAGAAATATGACAGTTTGTTAAAGGAAAATGAAAAACTCAGTGATCCATTTAAAATGGAAAATATAGAAACCGAAGAGCAAATTATTAATAATGAAGTTCAACAAGCTGAACAAAATCTGCAAAAAAATAATCATAAAAAAGCTAATGAGAATCAAAAAAATACTAGCCAACAATTAAATGATTTAGCTAATAAATTAGAACAAAACCTAGAAGAACAGCTGAAAGAAGAAAATGTAGAAGATGCTACCGCACTTAGACAATTACTAAAAAATGTAATTTTAGCTTCTTTTGAGCAAGAAAATTTAATTAAAAATCTTTACATGCAGAATCCTCGCTTATCAAATTACCAGGATTATGTAAGAAAGCAATATGAATTGCAAGAAGTGATGAAACGTACCAAAGATAGTCTCTATATGATTGGCAAGCGTCAACCTATGGTTTCTAATTTTATTTTTGATGAAATTAACAAAATAGAAAAAGAAAGCAAAAAAGCTATTAATAACCTTAATAATTGGACTTTGGGACATGCAGCTATTAATCAACAAAATTTGATGACTTCGCTCAATAATCTCGCACTGTTTCTATCAGATATATTGCAGCAAATGGATCAGCAAAATATGATGTCTCAAATGAATAGTGATGGTGCTATGAAATGTAATAATCCAAAAAATACGGGCAATTCTAATAATACAAAACCTAGTATGAAAACTCTAAAAAAACTGCAACAAGACTTAAATAAACAAATGGAAGCTCTACAAAAAGAAATGCAAAATGGTAAAAAACAAGGTAAAGAAATTAGTGAGGCCCTAGCTAAAATGGCTGCTCAGCAAGAGGCTATTAGACGTGCTATGCAGCAACTAAAAGAACAAATGAGCAAAGAAGGTAATCTGAAAAATGCTACTTTCATTCAACAAATGATAGAGGATATGGAAAAAACTGAAAAAGATCTCTATAATAAAAATCTATCTTATGAAACTATCAAAAGACAAAAACAAATAGAAATACGTATGCTCGAAGCTGAAAAAGCTGAACAACAGCAAGAGACAGATAATTTACGTAAAAGTGAAACTGCTAAAAATGATTATAATAGTAACCTTATTAAAAATTTTCAGTATAATATTATAAAAAATAATAATTTTGAATCGATGAACCGCAATAATTTAAACTTTAATTTGTATTATCGTAAAAAGATTCAAGAATATTTTAATAATGTTCCCTATGAAAAAAATTGACCCTTTATACATAAAAAATAGTGATTTCATATCTTTACTAGATGATTATATAAATAGATTCTTTCAACAAAATAATTTACCCGATGAAATATATGAAAATATCTATATAGCAGTTTATGAAGCTCTTAAATTAATTATGTCAAAATTTAATACTTTATCATATTCTAATGATTTAAAATTAGAATTATTTTATGATAATGGTAATCTAAATTGTCATATTTCTTGTAATAATCTAAAAGATATTTGGGCTGATATAGAAAATTGTTCTAACAATGAAGTAATCGAGAGCTCTGTAGTTTTGATAAATAAATTAAGTAATTCTCTGAAATTATTTAATGATAATAGTATAGAAATAATGTTTGATGTTATAAAAATGCAAAATGAGTTTGAACAAATAAAAAATGAAGAATATCAAGAATATAAAATTTTAAAAAATTAGTAAAATATCAAAAATATTATATATTTTTGTATAAATAATTTGGTATATGAAATTAAAAAGTTTATATTTTATTATTATATTTTTGATATTTAGCTTTGTTTTGAAAAGCCAAAACAATCTTTTAAATTTAAAAGATACTAAAGTAACATTAAAAAATAACGTTGTTTTGGTGATCAATCAACCTAGTCCTAATGGTATAATAGCTACTAGTAATGGGGGTATAGTTTCTGAAGGGGATCTAAATAGAGTTGTATGGAAAATAAATAATAATACTGGAACATATACTATTCCATTTTGGCAAACGAGTAGAATAGATTTAGTTTATCAAATTACTACTGCTGGTAGCAGTCCTGGAGCTTTAATAGCTAGTACACGTTCGACAGGTGCAGATAATCTTCCTCTTCCTACTGTATCTCCTGCAGTTGAAGATTTAAATATAAATGGTGCAAATGGTTCTTATTATGTTGTAGATAGATATTGGATTCTGAGAAAAGAAGGATGGTCTACTAATCCGGTTGCAACTTTATCTTTTAAATATCAAGATAATGAAATAGCTTCTCCAAATACTATAAGTGAGGCTAATCTATCAGCTCAATTATGGGGACAAGATCCTTATGCTTCACCAGGTACATACAGCTGGGTACCAGATGCTTTTGATGTTTTTCAAGGGTACTCTACAGCTCTTGGGACTGCAGATGCAGCTAATAATAGAGTAACAAATGTTGTACCACCTTCTGCATATAAAGGTGGTTTCTATACGTGGATATTAGTAGATAAAGCTCATCCTTTGCCAGTAACATTATTGTATTTTAAAGTTTATTGCGTGGGGAAATATGTTGCTCTCAAATGGGAAACAGCTTCTGAAATTAATTGTGATTATTATTTGGTAGAGCGTAGCTCAGATGGCATCTCTTGGGAGCCTGTTGCATATATACAAGGTGCAGGTAATAGTAATGAAGTATCTACATATTCTTGGGCAGATAACTTCGACAGTAATGGATCTGCCTTATACTATAGATTAACGCAGTTTGATTATAATGGCGAGTATGAAGTGCTTGGCATTCAATCAATACTTTGTAATGCTGCAGCTGATGATTCGTGGATTACTATTAATACAGATATTTTAAATAATATTTTAATCAATTTCACAGCTACAGAAGGTGAGCCCTATGAAATAAAAGTTTTTAATTTATTAGGTGAATTAATGTATTTTCAGTCTGGCACTGTTGAGAATAGCATAGAACAGTTTGTAATACCTACCTATGGTTGGGCTAGTAGTATTTATTTAGTTGATGTACGTTCTTCTCTTGTAAATAAAACACAAAAAGTTTATATTCAAGAAATGGATTATTGATTGTATCTAAAGATTTTATAGCGTTTTGAATGTGTAAATTACTTAAGTTAATATTTAACTGTTCAATTGTTTTTATTAGTCCACAAATGCACAAAAATGAGACTGGTGAGACTGGGAGAGAAGGTGACGGGGAGAGGAGGTGACTTGGGAAATAGGATAATAGGAGAATAGGTGATGAGTTGATTAGTTTAGCAAGATAATGGTTATAAATTAGTCCACAAATGCACACAAATGATCACAAATAGATTATTAACCCTGCCCTTTAGTGCAGGGAATAACAAAGAAAGAGGATTGGGCTTTAGCCCTGAAAAAATTTATTTCTATTATTCTTTGTGCCCTTTGTGCCTTCTTTGAGAACTTTGTGGTTAATATTTAACTATCAAATAATAAATAAAATTCATTTTTATAAAATTACTCTTTTATTATATCTATCCATACAAAAGGTTATAGAACCATATTTCCACTTAAAATCGAGGCATTACTTTCAATTTTTATGAATTGTCTTTTAAAAACAGCAATAAATCATCCATATTATCAGGTATTGCACAAATTTTATTCGTTTTAGTGTCCACCAAAAACATTACAGGAACTGAAAGTATAAAATAAGCGTTGGCTTCCGAGCTGTTTATTCCCCCTTCACATCTTTTATGCTTCCACCCTTGCAGTTGACTTATGGTATTTCCCCAAGCAGCAATTTCTGTTTCAGTTTCATCGAGGCTAAGAGCAAAAACTTCTATGAGTTTTTGATTACTTGATTGTTTCCACCAAGTGTAAAGTTGGTTAACAAGTTCATTACAATGGCCACAATCTGCACTATAGAAAAGAATTAATTTGTATTTACTATTGGTTTTGTATTTACTAAATAGAATGTCTTTGCCATCATTATCTTTAATCGTAAAATCAGGTGCTAAAGTACCTGCGGTTAGAGTTTTTATCCCTGCAAGTCGTTTTTCTATTGCTTGTCTTTTCGTTGTTAGGCAATTAGGATCGTTAAGATATGTTTCCAACATTTCTATACCAGCAGGCATATTTATACTTTCATATCCTTTGTAAAAATAATCAACCATCCAGCCATATACTTTTGGATGTCCGAGACGAGCTTTTTCTATAGCTGTTTTCCCGATAAGAGGATATAATGAATCTAATTCCTCTTGTGTTTTTGCAGTAGAAGCATACATGTTCACATAAGTGGTAATAAAATTGGTCAGATCCTTTGTGTGAAGCAAAAAAGTATCATTAAAATCTATCCCATCAAAATAATGTGATAATACACTTTGCATTCGAGCGGATTCATCACCTTTAAAATCAATTTGTGGCACATAGTGAAACTGAAATATATGACTTATAAACAAGTCATTATATTTGGTGGTTTGTTCTTTAAGCCATTGATTATAATTATTGCGTCTTTTTTCATATTCTTCAATTCCTTGCTGATAAAACTCTGATTGTATATCGTCATAATTGAGCAAAAAGTATTGCAGTAAACTCAATTTTTCCTTTCGTTTGTTGTTTTCTTGGTTAAAGTGGGCAAACATAGTATTTTCTTTTTCATCTTTTTGAAAATAGGTACTGTCATTATTATTACAATACATAGGATTTACCCATAATTCTAAATCCTGATCATTAATAATAATGTACTTTTCGCAAGGATAGGGACTGCTAGTTTCGTTTTCTTTGTAATCAAAGCGTAATACAAATTCGCCGGGTAAATCAATATTTGAAATAATAATACTGTCTGTTTCGCCATTTTTAATACCAGATTTTTCTAAAATAGTTTTATAAGCATTTGCGCCGTATAAAGGCATCAGGCTAACTTTACTTTCAGCAACACCGCGAATATGAAGTTTTAAAATTACTTCCTGAGCAGAGCAATTGGAAGTTTGTAAAGTGAAAAAACAAAAAGTTGAAATTAAGATTAACAAAAATTTTATTGAACGAAAAATTTTGCTTCTCATAATTTTTTTTGCAAAATTATTTAAAAAATTTTTTTGTTATTATGAAATAAATGAGATAGTATTAACCCTCATATAGATTATGTATGTATTTCGATATAATCAGGTAAATAATTGATAAAAATATCTATGAAAAGGTTTACACAGATGAAAAAGATGTCATCATAATCTGGGAAACACAGATGCTTTATAAAAGGTATGACGGAATGAGAAAAAACTGCACATAAAAATCTCTTTTCAGGTCGTCGGGTAATGTTTTATGTTAAAATATGAAATTTTAATTAATAATTTAGTATTAATTAAACGTCTAATTCAATAAAATTGTATCTTTGCAACAAAAGTTTGTTTATAAAAATATTTTGTATATTTGTAAAAAATTGGTTTATAAGAATGTTTGGCTCTATTAAAAAAAAATGTTGTAATTTTACAAAAAAAAGAAAAACATGGATAAAATAGAGCGAATAATAGAATTATTTGAGCAATCGACGATATCAGAACAGTTAAAGATATTATATGAGCTTAAAAGGAGACAA
>JAHDSP010000306.1 GCA_018432645.1 Bacteroidales bacterium
GCGAGACAGTTACTATTGTTCCTAAGGCAAAGCTATACGAGAAATGAAATATATATTGATAATAGAGACCTCTGACAGAGCAAATTCTATTGCAATTTGCGATACTGAAGGTAGATTGATAAATTATATAGATGAAATTAGCGAGCAGTATACACATATAGAATTACTTCAAGTTAATATAGATAAATTATTGAAAGATAATGGAATATCTTTTTCAGATTTTTGTGCTATTGCAGTGAGTAGTGGACCAGGTAGCTATACTGGACTACGTATAGGTATATCGTCTGCTAAAGGCTATGCTTATGCTCTGGATATTCCCTTGATTAGCCTGCCGACATTAGAATTACTAGCTAATGGTATGATAGATTATTTAGATACAAAAAATGAAAATATCATTTTGATTCCTACAATTGATGCTAGACGTATGGAAGTATATATGCAAATGTTTGATTATCAGCTACATGCTATTTCCGAACCATCAGCAGAGATCATTGATGAGCAGTATTTTTCTAATTTTGCAAAAGACAAAAAATACTATTGGGGTGGCTCTGGTGCTGAAAAATTGTCAACTCTTTTATCTGAAAATCACAAAATAATATCAAAAGTGCCATATCCATTAGCTAGATATGGAGTAGCTCTAGCGGTAAATAAATATAATGCTCGCAAATATGAAGATATAGCATATTTCGAACCATTCTATTTGAAAGAATTTATTCCAGGTAAGCCACGTGTAAAAGGATTGGACTAAATTTAATTATGAATTAAATTTTTGAATTAGGAGTTTAAGTAATAGCTGAATTATTACTTATTCATTCTCGGTAATAGTTATATTTTTTCTGAGTATAATTTATTTTAAATTAATTTCTACTTAATTTACTTTTCTTTGTTAACCACACAAAGAAAAGTAACAAAAGAAAAGTCTCCGCTGGGGAAATGATTTGATGGGTTTAAAATTTTAAACCCCTACAAAATCTTTTCTATCTTACACGGCTTGCTTGTTTTATTACAAATCATTTCCCAATGCGGATAAGACACATCGTTTTTCAAATATAAAACTACTATTTAGTCATCCATTAAAAAGTCTGAACATAAGATTTCCCAGATTAACAAATAAAAAATTTACCCCGTGAGATATAAAATAAAAAATACATTAAAAGGATAATAGTTATTTATCTCACGGGGTAAATCCCAAAATCATTTAATCCAAAAAAATCATGGTTTAGACAATAAATAGCTAGTTATTAACCCTGACCTTTAGGTCAGGGTATGACATAAAAAGTGGTATGGGCTTTAGCCCTGAAAAAATCTGAACCACAGATTTCCAGATGATTATACCAAAAACGCTTGATAATCTATGATTATATAAATAAAACAAAAAAAATAAAAAAATATGAAAAAAATTTGTTTATTTAAAAAACATTATATAATTTTGCAATGTAAATATATACATCATTATATGATGTTGTATGATGGATTAGGCATTTATACTGATAAACATAATTTTATAACAAACTAAATATATATGTATAGTGATAATTTGGATATTATTCTCATGGTAAACAATAGGCCACCATGAATATTATTTAGCTAATATAGAAAATATACAATTTTATAATAAAAAATTTTCATCAAGTGGAGACCAGAAACCACTTAAAAAAACGGGGCGGAATCCGAAAAGCCATATGAGTAGGGGAGAAAATTAAAAACAAAAATTTATGAAAAGGACAAAATTTTATTTATGTTTAGGTGTGGCTATGATGATGGCTCTCACCTCTTGTACGATGCAAAAGAGGGTTTATACCTCTGGTTATCACATCGAGTGGCTTAATGGTAATAATGCTACTGTTAAGCAAAATAATTCTCA
>JAHDSP010000216.1 GCA_018432645.1 Bacteroidales bacterium
ATAAAAAAAAATTTAATTTTTTAATGACAAAAAAAATATTTAATTTTGCAAAAAATTGCCCAGGTGGCGGAATTGGTAGACGCGCTACTTTGAGGGGGTAGTGCCTGCAAGGGTGTGCAAGTTCGAGTCTTGTCCTGGGCATTTTTTTATGCCCGGATGGCGGAATTGGTAGACGCGCTAGTTTCAGGGACTAGTACTGTCACAAGTGTGCAGGTTCGAGTCCTGTTCCGGGCATTAATTGAAATTAAAGAATATTCTTTATTATTTATAAACTATACTATTTTTTAATATTATTTAAATAATGTAACAAAAACGATTATTCTACGTATATTAAATTCCTATTAAAAAAAATTAATTTATGGAACCTAAAAAATTGATGCATTTTAATTTTGATCTACCTGATGAGTTGATAGCTAGATATCCTATGGAGGAGAGAGATGAGTGTCGGCTGATGGTAATACATAAAAAAACAGGTGAAATTGAACATAAAATTTTTAAAAATATTATAGATTATTTTGATGATGGAGATGTGATGATCATTAATAATACTAAAGTAATTCCTGCTAGATTAATTGCTACAAAAGAACGTACTGGAGCTCAAATAGAAGTGATACTTTTAAGGGAGTTAAATGAAGATCTCAAATTGTGGGACGTTACTGTGGAGCCAGCGAGAAAAATTCGTATTGGTAATAAATTATATTTTGGAGATAATAGTGAATTAGTTGCAGAGGTAGTAGATAATACTACTTCGCGCGGACGTACTATTCGCTTTCTCACAGAGATGCCACATGATGAATTTTTAAAATTGCTAAAAAGCTTGGGTGAATTAGCAGTACCTGTACTTTTAGATCGCCCTACTGAACCTATTGATAATGAATATTTTCAGACTGTTTATGCTAAAGTAGAAGGTTCTGTTTTACCACCTTTCGCAGGATTACATTTCACTGAATTATTAATGAAAAGAATGAATGTGCATGGTATCAATTTTTCTGAAATTACTGAACATATTGGCTTAGGAGATCTACGAAAAATAGATGTTCAAGATTTAGCTAGGCATAAAATCGATGCAGAAGAGTTTATTATTAACGAAGAGGCTTGTCAGATAGTTAATGAAGCTAAAAAAAATAAAAAAAAGATATGTGCAGTTGGTAATTCTGTGATGAAGGCTTTAGAATCATCTCATTCTATCGATGGATATTTGATACCTGCTCATAGATGGACTTCTGTATTTATTTATCCTCCTTATGATTTTCATGTAGCTAATGCTTTTTTGACCAATTTTACTTTGCCTTATAGTATAGCTTTGATGTCTGCAGCTACATTCGCAGGTTATGAACTTTTGATGTCGGCTTATGAATTGGCTGTGAAAGAAAAATATCGTTTTTATGTTTATGGAGATGCAATGTTAATCATTGATTAATATCGACAAATGGATAATAATAAATATGCAATTATTTTAGCTGGAGGCGAAAGCAGGCGCATGCATAGTAAAGTTCCAAAGCCATTAATGTCTATTAATGGTAAATTTCTTCTTTGCTATAGTTTAGAATCTTTTGTTGGAATTGTCCCTATTTCTAATATTATTTTAGTGATTAATAACAAGCATAAAGGATTATATATAGTACTTTGGTTTAATTATCCAGAATATAATGGTATAAAAAAAGTAATAGGTGGTAAAGAGCGTTTCGATAGTGTAAAAAATGCTCTTGCAGCTTTACCTGATGATGGATTAGTAGCTATTCATGATGCTGCTAGACCATATGTGCCCAAACCATTAATTAGAAAAGGTTATAAATTAGCAAAAGCAAATAATTGTGCTATTCCATATCATAAAACTTATAATTCTGTTAGGATAAAAGATGATGATAAAAATTTTATCGTAGATAGAGATGATGTTATGTTAATTGATACTCCACAATTTTTTAATATTTCTTTACTAAAACAAGCTTATGAGCAAGACTATAATGATAATTTTACAGACGATGCTAGTGTATGGGAAAGTAAAAATCTACCACTTACTTTTTTTGAAGGTACTAGATTAAATCTTAAAATTACTTATCCTGAAGATTTAATTTTAATGTCTGCTATATTAGAAAATTTTTATTAATTTTGCAAATAAAATTTTCCCATGCATAAAATGTGTGGGAATGTTTTTTTATATTTTTTATAAAATGTAAATTTATCATTATGGATGAAATAACATATCTAACAAAAGAAGGTTTTGAAAATCTTCAAAACAAGTTAAATCGACTGATACATGAGGAGAGACCACGTATAGCTCAGATGATAGCTGAAGCAAGAGAAAAAGGCGATTTATCAGAAAATGCTGAATATGATGCTGCTAAAGATGCTCAGGGTCATTTAGAATTAGAAATAGCTCAATTGCAAAAACTATTAGCTAATGTTAAAATTATTGATGAAACTGAGGTTGATAAATCTCAAGTTAGAATCTTAACTACAGTTACTATTAAAAATTTGTCTAATAATCAGACAATCTCTTATAAGATAGTACCAGATAAAGAAGCCGATCTCAAGAAAAAACATCTCGGTGTCAATAGTCCTGTAGCTCAAGCTCTGATAGGTAAAAAAATCGATGATATCGTAGATATCCAAGTACCAGCTGGTGTAATAAAATATAAAATTTTAAAAATTGAATAGTTATGTCTAGTATATTTACAAAAATTGTTAATCGTGAAATCCCAGCATATATTGTCGCTGAGGATGAAAATTATTTGGCATTTTTAGATATTAACCCATTAGCCAAAGCTCATACTTTAGTAATTCCAAAGAAAGAAGTTGATTACATTTTTGATTTAGATGATGAAAGTCTTGCAGGCTTATGGATCTTCGCCAAAAAAGTAGCTAAAGCTATTGATAAATACATGCAAGGTGAAGCTATCAGAACAGGTGTCGCCGTTGTAGGTTTAGAAGTTCCGCATGCTCATATTCATCTTGTTCCAATAAAAAATATTACTGATATTGATTTTGCTAAACCTAAACTAAAATTCAGCCCTGAAGAATTACAAAATATTGCTGAAGGAATAAAGAAATTTGTTGTATTATAATGATATAATTACTCTGGATTTTACTTAAATTTTAATTACTTTTTGTACAATTTTTAAAAAATAAATATATAATATATTAAATGCATAAAGCCGGTTTCATAAGCATATTAGGTTATCCAAATGTTGGTAAATCTACCTTAGTAAATTCCATTATAGGTGAAAACCTAATGCCAGTATCTCCCAAAGCTCAAACTACGCGACAAAGAGTATTGGGCATTTATAATGATGAAAATACTCAAATTATTTTTTCAGATTTACCAGGTTGGCTCACTAACCCTCAATATGAGCTGCATAAAGCTATGCTGCATGATATAGAATCTGCTTTCGAAGATGCGGATATATTAATTTACATGCATGATTTAACTGATAAAAGAGATAACAATCAACTCATAGACATAGTAGCTAAATATTCACAACCTAAAATTGTTGTTCTCAATAAAGCTGATCTAGTTGATGAAAAAACATTGTTAATTAAAGAAAAAAAATTTAAAGAAAAATTCTCTAATATAGATGTAATCGCTGTCTCTGCGCTGACAGGATATAATATTGATAAATTACTCGAAATAATTATTAACCTTTTACCCGAGCATCCACCATATTATGATAAAGACATACTCTCTGATAGATATCTCAGATATTTCGCTTCAGAGATTATTAGAGAGCAGATTTATTATTTATATAAAGAAGAAATACCTTATGAAACTGAAGTAGTAATAAATAGCTTCAAAGAAGATCAGGATCCAGTATACATAGAAGCAGAAATATGGGTTATGCGAGATTCTCAAAAGAATATAATTATTGGGAAAAAAGGTGAAATGATAAAAAAACTAGGTACTAATGCTAGACTAAAATTAGAAAAATTATTAGATAAACATATTTTCTTAAATTTATTTGTTAAAGTTCAACCAAACTGGCGTAATGATAAAAATACTCTAAAAAGACTAGGTTATAATATTTAATATTTCCCAAAGAATCAAATTTTAACCTTATATGCGCATCGGAAATAAAAATCCAATCTATATAGAGCACAACTTCACTACTTTTCAAAAATATTTCCGATATCACTTAGGAACACACAAAAATATTAATTGTTTAGTTTTAGTAGATTCCTTTATCAATGATAATTATTTGGATGAGGTAAAATCAATTATCAATAATTCTAATTTCAAATATTTAGAAATAATTTATTATAATTCTGATGAAAATATAAAAACTATTTTTGAAATCATTAAAATTTGGAATATTTTAGATAAAAATAATTTTAATAGAGATGATCTGGTAATATGTATTGGTGGTGGCACTATAAGTGATTTAGGAGGTTTCGCAGCTGCGACTTTTAAACGTGGCTTAAAGGTCATAAACATTCCCACTACTCTTTTATCTATGGTAGACGCTGGCATAGGAGGTAAAAATGGCATTAATTTCAATAATAATAAAAACGAAATAGGCACTTACTATTTCCCCTTATTTACATTTATCTATCCTAAATTTTTAAATACTCTATCAGAAATAGACATTTTAAGTGGTTATGGAGAAATAATTAAATATGGACTGCTGATGAATAAAGAATCTGTAAATGAAATTATAAAATCTGATCCTCGCCAAGTATCAAGCACACAAATCATCAGGAAATCTATTCAATACAAACATCACATTATCAATATAGATCCACTTGAAAAAAACAGACGAAAAATTTTGAATCTGGGACATACATTTGGTCATGCTTTCGAATCATATAGATTATCACAAAATATACCAACACCTCACGGTATATGTGTAGCTTGGGGCTTGCAATATTCTTTGAAATTTTCTAAAAAAGTATTAAATTTTTCACCATATTGGTCACAAAAAGTTATAGATTGGTTACAAACATGGTATGGCAAACCACCTGTAATAGATTTTGATAAATTATTTACATTTTTGATTCGTGATAAAAAAATTTTAGACGAAAAAATAAGTTTTGTTTTAATGTATGAGATCGGTAAGCCTAAAATTCATAAATTTACTATAGAAGATATTAAACAGTTGTATAGTTCTATTGTTTTTTAAATTTTGTTAAACATATCTCTTTTGTCTGAACCGCTGATTTTATTATCCTACCGATTATCATCAAATTTGTGAAAAATCAGAAATTTGAGAAAAATCGTTGTGTTCCCAATTGTTAAAAATTTTTTCTATACCTTTAGCTAATTGTGAAGTAGTGATAGCATGATGTGAGTATTTATTGCCACACCATTCACCTGCAGCTCCGTGCAAACAAGTTGCTAAAATACAAGCATCTAAACGAGAATAATTCTGAGCCAATAAACCTGCTAAAAGTCCCGATAAGATATCTCCACTGCCACCTTTAGACAATGTATCATCACCAGTGATGTTAATAAAAATTTGCCCATTCTCATTAATAATTTTGGAGTTATGCTCTTTGATAATTATAGTACAATTATATTTTTTACAGAAATTTTTTACTAGTTCTAATTTTTCAAAATCATCATTCCATTCACCAATCAATCTTTTCAGCTCACCAGGATGAGGAGTAAGTATAAAATTATTATTTAAAAAACTATACCAATCATTATGTTTACTTAAAATATTTAAAGCATCAGCATCTAAAACAGTAGGTTTTTTGCAATTTAAAAGATAATCGAGTAATGCATTAGCAGTGAAATCATCAGTACCTAATCCTGGCCCTATGCAGGCAGCATCATAATTATGCAAAATTGATAAATCTTCGATATTTGCTGTATCAATAGGTAAAGTTAAAGATTCAGGAAGCTTAGATAGATATGCAGGCACTAGTTTTTCAGGCACAATAGTAGAAACAAGGCCTGCACCGCTTTTAAGGGCACCTAGAGTAGCTAGTAATCCCGCACCATATTTACCAGGACTACCTGCAGCTATGCCAACGTGACCAAAGATATTTTTATGACCAAATTTATTTCGTTTTTTTAACCTTTTACTAATCTCTTGCCCATCTATCATAGTAGCTAGAGGCTCACAATTATTAATGAAATTATGATCTAAACCTATAGGTAATATTTTCCAATCTCCTATATAATCGTAATTCTCTGGCATAAAAAAAGCTAAACGAGGGACTTCAAATGCTAAAGTGTAATTAGCTTTTACAATTCTATCACAATGATTTTTTGATGTCTTATCAGCAAATAAGCCACTAGGCATGTCTATAGCTATTTTGATATTATTTAAATGATTTAAATATTTTATCAATTCAGCCAACCAATCATCTGGAGCTCTGCTAATGCCAGAACCTAATAATGCATCAATTATTATATCATTATTATCTAATATTTTTAGTTTTTCAAAATCATTTAAATTTTGAATTTTTACAATATTATTTTTGTCAGGAAGTCTATTTAGATTTGTTAGAAAATCTGCAGAAAAGTTTTTGCTAAATTCACAAATAAAAATTTTAATATCCTTGCCATTTTCTATAAGTTTACGAGCAATTACTAAACCATCACCACCGTTATTACCAGTACCAGCAAATATTACAAAACTATTAAAATTAACGAAAATTTTTTGTATAAAATCGAAGCATTTGCTCGCAGCTCTCTCCATCAAATCTATAGAGTCGATAGGTTCATTTTTTATAGTATATTCATCTGCCTTTCTAATGTCTTCTATACTTAAAATTTTCATAATAATTACAAAGTAATGCTATGTATGCTATCAAAAGCAGCAAAAGGTAAAGCAAAAGATATTGCAAAAATTATAATTAAAATAATAAAAAGGCAAATAGCAGCACCAATGCCGATACTTACCCATCCTAAAATTTTGCCAACATTAGCATTACTATATTCAGCTTTTGTATAAAGAGAGGGATTTAATTCATAAGCTTTCAGAGCTTTATTACCTTCTACGACAGCAATAATGCCTAAAATTATACCTATAATTACTGTTGTAAGAGTGAAAACAACAGATAAAATACCTAATATAAAAGCAGATTGAGAACCTGGTAAGACTTGATTTTTCACATTTTTTTCTTCAGGTTGTTGAACATTAATTTCTTGGTTTTCCATAATAATATTTTTTGGGGATTTATAATACAAAAATATAATAAAAATTTTTAATGAATAAATAAATAATAAAATGGTTTAGAATATAACTGTAAAAAGGATTTCAAATTTTATTCTATCAAAAAACAAGAATAGTATTTATAAAATTTTTAAAAAAGATTTGGAAAGGGTGGGAGAGAGGGGGAATAATCATTTATGTTAGCTTTTCCCTATGCTTTAATTTCAATCTCATATACACATACCATGCCTCCCAGTCTGACGCTGCTAAATTCAACATCCTACCTATATCATTTATCACTCTATTCAATAAATATTTGTGCTTCACTACATACCACATTATATAACTCTGCAAATACTTCGTAGCAACTCCTCTAAAGGTATTATTTATCCACCAAGCAAAATCATTTTCCTTGTCTTTCACTATCGATAAACCATGCTGTCCATATTTTTTTGTCCTTTTAGTAATTATAGTTTTCTCTTTTATACTTTGTGTCTTCAGATTCTTAAATTCTTCATTATCTGGTGAGCAAATAACAGCATTTTTAGATATTCTAGTTAATAAGATTTTATCTATCTGATCTCGCTTCACATTATCTAGACCAGTCAATTTGCAAAGCATATTGCCACTTCTGTCTATCATAGATAGTACAGCTACATTATGAGTTTTCAGTTCTTGAGCCAGTAGATATTCTTCTAAAGTTTTGTATCTACGACCTTTCTCAGAATATTTCAATTTTAGCTCATCTATTTCCATAATGCCAAAGAAGTTTACATTATTTTCGAAGCTTCTGAGAGTAGATAGAATGCGATGTCGCCATTCGAAACTTGTAGGTAGAGAGATACGAAGTTCTTTGGAGCATTGACGTAAGGTTTTACCTTCAAGCATCAGACGAATGTAATCAAGCATTAATTCTTTTTTATGAAGATAATAGACGAAGGTGCCTGTAGTCTCACGGAAGTTTTTACCGCAATTTTTACATTTATACATTTGTTGGCCTTGCTGATGGCCATTTTTTTTAATATGGATGCTTTTGCAATGAGGACATTGTGGAGAGACGCTTTGAGCTTTCAGATGTTGATAATCAACAACGTCATTGCCTTGGAGTTTCATCTTATTGTAGAGATTATTTAGGAATTCTAAATTGAGCTGTTTACCCTGTGATAGGTGCTCTTTGAGGTTTGATACTATGTCTTTCATATATTATAAATTTTTGTTGCAAAGATAATAAATTTTTAAAATAAAAGCCTATAAATATTTAAAAATTTTTTAACTTATTTCCTCCCCTTACTTCCATATTAATTTTTTTAATTAATTTTATCTTAATTTATTTTTTATGTTAAAATCCGATTTATCTCGTATCTTTGTGGCTATCCCATTAATGAATGAGCTAGATAATATTCCTATTTTATTAGATCAGTTAATTAATCAATCTTTACGTCCTGTTATAATTTCTTTTTGCATTAATCAACCAGAATCGTGGAGAAAATTACCTGATAAAAAGGAAATAATTTTAAACAATAGAAAAACTTTGATTTATTTAAATAAAGTTTCAGCTTCATTTCCTATACCTATTACAGTGTTGGATCACACTTCACCTGGCAATGGATTCCATTCTAATGTTGGATGTGTGGGATTAGCACGTAAGCTTTGTATTGATTCTTTTTTATCGTTTACTAAGAGTAATGATATTATTGTAAATATGGATGCTGACACTTATTATCCTGATAATTATTTTGAAAATATTATAGATATTTACAATCAATTACCTTTATTGAGCGGTGTTTGTGCACCATATTATCATAAAATTGATAATTTGCCAGAAGATAAAGCAAGGCTAATGCTTCGTTATGAGATTTTTTTACATTATTATACTTTGCAACTACTTTTAATAAAATCGCCTTATGCGTATATGCCTATTGGTTCTGCTATGAGTTTCAGAGTAGAAGCTTATAAAAAAGCAGGTGGTTTCAAAATAAAAGATGCTGGCGAAGATTTTTATACTATGCAGCAAATTAGAAAAATTGGAATTATAAGCTCTTGGTTAGATAATACCATTTATCCTGCTGCTCGTATATCTGATAGGGTAGTATTTGGTACTGGGCGAGCTATAGGTTTAAATTTAGAAAATCAAATTAAAAAATATCCTTTTTATCCAACATATTTATTTAAAAAAATTGAATCTTATTATCAAATTTTAGAACATAGTAATTCTACAGATAATATTATTAAACATTTAAAAGAGATCATTCCTGAAGAAATTATTTTGAAAATTTATAAAAATCATTCACAGCGAGATAAATTCGTTCATGCTATTCATGAATATTTTGATGCTTTTCATATTTTAAAATTTCTAAATAATAATTATTCTGTGGAAATAAATAATGATTTTGAATATTTTAAAAATTTTTATCAAGAATTATTTAAAAAAAATATAATTTATAAAAATTGGCAAGAGATATCTATTGATGAATTAAATCTTATAAGGGATGATTTATATAATTATGAGTTAAATTTACACAGAGATAAACTAAATTTTTTATTAATGAATAAAACAGATAAAAAATTATGGCAAAATCTAAAAATGTTATAAAATACTGAAATACAATTTTAAAATAATTTTTTTGTAAATATTATAATAGAAAAAAATAGATAAAATCCCCACTAATATCCACAAAATTATTAATAAATAACTTTAATTATTAAATTATTGTAAATTTTTAATTAGAACAAGAAAATCCTTGAGTTTCACATTCTATAATTATAACTTTAGCTGGACTACATCCAGAACCACCACTAATTCCTACCTGTTGAAATTCATGTTCACCAGCAGGTAATGAAATAGTTTTTGATTCTCCGGGATCCAAAGTACCATAATTAACACCATCAATCATAATTCTCTGAACTGTATTAATGGATTTATTTGTTAATTTTAAATCTCCTTTTCCTCCGCAATCAATTTTGCATGATAACATTATTGTTAAAATAGAGAAAAATAAAATTAATGAAGTAATAGATAATAATTTTTTCATAACAATAAAATTTGATTTTGTTTTAGCAAATTTAAAATATTAAATTTATATAATCAAATTTTTTATAATAAATCTAAAATTTCGTTATATCTAAGGTTTTCTATGACAAATTCTGCTCTTGTAGCAGTATTCTCACCCATATAAAAGTCTAGTAATTGATTAATTTTTATGTCAGAATTATAAACTATGGGTTCTAATCTGATATTTTTACCTATTAATTGCCTAAATTCATCTGGAGATATTTCTCCTAATCCTTTAAATCTTGTTATTTCGCTACTGTTACCTAATTGATTAAGTGCTTTTTGTTTTTCTGTGTCACTGTAGCAATAAATAGTTTTTTGTTTATTTCTTACTCTGAATAATGGTGTTTGTAGTACATATAGATGTCCAGCTTTGATTAAATCTGGATAAAACTTTAAGAAAAATGTAAGTAGAAGCAGTCTGATATGTTTACCATCCTCATCAGCATCTGTAGCTATTATCACATTATTATATCTTAAATTGTCAAGTCCATTATCAATATTAAGAGCAGCTATCAAGAGAGCAAATTCTTCATTAGCAAAAATAGATTTTTTGGTAGCTTTATGAACATTTAGAGGTTTCCCTTTTAAGCTAAAAACTGCTTGAATATTAGCATCGCGAGCTTTAGTAATGCTACCACTAGCGGAGTCTCCTTCTGTAATGAAAATCGAAGTTTCTAGTCTACGTTCATGATTTGTATTAAAATGTATTTTACAATCACGTAATTTTTTGTTATGCAAACTAGCTTTTTTCAGCACTTCACGAGATACTTTTTTTATATTATTAATGTCTTTTCTTTGTTTTTCATTAAAAAGTATTTTTTCTTGAATAGCTTTTGCAATATCAGGACGGCGATGTAGTTCATTATCCAAATTTTTCTTTAGCACTTCTCCTATATATGCTCTAATAGATTTGCCATTAGGTACCATATACATTGAACCTAGTTTGGTTTTAGTTTGTGATTCAAAAACGGGTTCATGAATTCTAATGGAGAGAGTAGCTAAAAGTCCATTACGTATATCTGATGCATCATAGTTTTTGTTATAGAAATTTCTAATAGTTTCTACATAAGCTTCTCTGAAAGCTTGTACATGCGTACCACCTTGTACAGTATATTGACCATTGACATATGAAAAAATTTCTTCATTAGCATCGCCCATAGCATATGTGAAAGCAAATTCGAAGTCTTCGTCCTCAATATGAATAATATCAAACATTATCTCACTAGAAATTCTTTTTTGTAATAAGTCTATAATTCCCTTTTCACTATAAAATTCTTTGTCATTATAAATTATTTTCAATTTTTTGTTAAGGCAAACGTAGTTCCATAGCATATCTTCGATAAACTCATCATGGAATTCATATTGACCAAAAATTTCTTCATCAGGGATAAACTGCACTAGAGTACCATTAGCCTCATCAGAGTCAAAATTTCTAGTAGTTTGCAAAACACCTTTAGAAAATATAGCTTCTACAGCTTTGTGTTCTCTATATGATACAACTCTATAATATTGAGAAAGAGCATTTACAGCTTTAGCACCAACTCCATTGAGGCCAACAGTTTTTTTGAAAGCTATACTATCATATTTAGCACCTGTATTAATTTTAGAAACTACATCTACAACTTTGCCTAGTGGTATTCCTCTACCATAATCTCTCACACTAACTAAATTATCTTTAAGCGAAATTTCTATTTTGCTATATTTCACCATTAGAAATTCATCAATAGAATTATCAATAGTCTCTTTTAATAAAACATATATGCCATCATCTCTAGAGCTACCATTGCCCACTTTTCCTATGTACATGCCTGGGCGCA
>JAHDSP010000165.1 GCA_018432645.1 Bacteroidales bacterium
ATTAGGATGCACTTGTATGCTTAACCATTCTGTAGTATCTAAAAGTTTAATTAATATTGGTAAATTAGTACCATATTTTTCGAAAACATGTTCACCTACTAGCTCATCCATAAAAATTTCTATTAATTCAGCGATATTATTCCCTTTCCACTCACCATTAATTATTTCACTTTCTTTGCCAGCAATAGCACTTAATAACCATGCTTCACCAATATGATCGTCAGTATTTTCATGATAAAACTGAGCTAAATTTTCTCCACCCCATATTTTAGGATATAATTGAGGTTTAAACTTAAATGGGTACAGAGTTTGCATAATTTTAATTAATATCCTCTCTTTTAGCTAACTATTATTTTTAAATTTATTTAATTGCAGTCTAGCCATATCTACATAAATACTTACAGGAAAATCAGTAATTAACTGCAACAGCAATTCTTTAGCTTTATCATAGTTTTTATAAACGTCTGCATAAATCATTGCTAAATCATATAGAGCATCGTCAGCTTTGACTTCAAAATAATAATTATCTATAATTTTAGTTAATTCAGCGATAGCATTATCGTATTGGGATAATTTTTTATAAATTTGAGCTTTTTTGAATAAAACATCATCAACTATAGGATGAGAACTATATTTGACTAAAATAGTATCTAAATAATCTAATGCTTTGTAAAAATCAAAAACATGCTCCATATATTCAGCTTTTGCGAAATATTGCAAAGGCACATAAGAGCTATCAAAAGCTATATTTTCTTGAATAAATACTGATTTATTAATAGCATCATTAGCTACAAATTTAGTAGTAGAGCCTTTGAGTGCATCAAATTGAGCTTTTGCAAATTGTATATCACCCATTAAATAGTAAATATATGCTTTATAATATTTAGCATAATAACCAATCGTATCTTCCTTGAAATCTTTTTCTATTTGCCCATACAGTAAAATAGCATCCCATGGATTATCCATAGCCAAGTATATATCAGCCATTGCAAATTTCACTTGAGCCTGTAATGGTGTGACAGAGACATTTTTTTTCAAAATTTCTTGCAAATTATTCAGCCCTTTATTGCAATCATGCAAATAAAAACAAAGTATCTTACTATAGTTAATCATAAAATCTGGCTGATATCGAAATTCTGGATATTCTGAAATGAATTTTTCTATTTCATTATTCAAATTTTTAATCTCAAGAGCATCAATAGTAGAATGTGCTAATACATTTCGCATCTTTTCATTTAATAATAAAACTCTTGCTTTCAATGTATATGGAGAATTAGGAAATTGAGCAATTAATTTTTCAAAAGCATTTATTGCTAATTGATTTTTACCAATATTTAATAAATCTTCACCTAGCTCGAATAATATTTGTCCCTGTCCATTAGTTCTTTTTTCATAAGCTAAAGCTTGAATAATAGAAGCTTCGAAATTTCCTGTTTGATTATAAAACCAAATTAATAATTCATTATACAATTGACTTTTAGGATTATTAGCAATGAAATTCAATAAAACATCCTTTAGTATAGGTGCGAATTCATCAGCTCTATCCACTTGCATTACTGAAGTAAATACCTTTATTAGCCAATCTTTATCATCAGGGAAAATTTTTATCAAATTAGTTATCAGCAAAGAAGCATTTTTATAATCTTTAGCTACTACGTATTTAATTGCAAGATTTTCATTTATTTGTTTAGATGAAGGCAATGCTTTAGCACCAGCTTCTAATATCTTAATAGACCAATCTATTTTGTTTTTAAATTCACAAGCTTGAGCCAAATCTAAATAAAAAACTTCATTATTAGCAGCTATATTTAATATGTTCTCCCAGGTTTTTTTAAATTTTTTATTATCATTTTGTAATTCATAAATCTCTAAC
>JAHDSP010000142.1 GCA_018432645.1 Bacteroidales bacterium
AATCCTACTGAAACTAATATTCCAATGACTTTTTATAATAAGATGAATAATAAAATTATTTATCAATTTGTTCATACACTTAATAACAAAGGTGTGCCAGATACATTATTAATAGATCCTTTGATTAAATATAGAATTCAAATACATACTATTCCTCCAGTTTATATTGATTCTCTGGGTCTCACTCCAGGCAAACATACTATCGTATCAGCACCTACTCCACAAGGAGAATTGCTTGTTAAATTTCCTGCTTCCAATGTAGAGAAATCTGCTTTGCCAGTAATTGTTAGAAAAAATAATGAGAATGCTACTTTAAATGTACAATATACTAATAAAAAAGAAAAATATCTTGTAGGGAAATATGATTTAGAAATATTGACATTGCCCAGATTGTATATAGATAATGTGGAGATAAAACAAAGTTACACTACAACAGTAGAAATACCTGCACCTGGTAATGTTCTTATTTATTTGCCAGCTAATGGATATGGTAGCATTTTTCAAAGAAAAAAAGATAAAGATTTAGAACTAGTAATTAATTTAAAAACTGATGAAACTATGCAAACAATACAATTGCAACCAGGAGATTATACTGTCGTCTTTAGAGCTAAATATGTGAATAAAAGCTTTTATACAATAGAAAAAAACTTCACTATAGAAAGTAATAAAAATACCACTGTAAACCTAAACTTTAGATAATTAAGAAAATCAAATTCATTTAGTCGTTTTTTTATAGTTAACTATTTTTTCCTAAATTCATAATATTTGAATAAGACAAATTGTCTTTAATTAATATGAAATTATGTCAATAATGAAACATTATTTAATATGGTATATAATTTGACAAAAATAAAACAAAAAATATAAACTATGGGAAAAATAATAGGAATAGATTTAGGGACCACTAATTCATGTGTGGCAGTGGTCGAGGGTAATGAACCTATCGTAATAGCTAATAGCGAAGGTCGTAGAACAACACCTTCGATGGTAGCTTTTACAGACAATAATGAAATAAAAGTAGGTGATCCGGCTAAAAGGCAAGCAATAATAAATCCCACGCGTACAATTTCTAGTATTAAACGTTTCATGGGAAGAACATTTGATGAAGTACAGCAAGAGATTCATCGAGTTTCTTATAAAGTAGTCAGAGGACCTAATAATACTCCTAGAGTCAAAATTGATGATAGAGAATACTCTCCCCAAGAAATCTCTGCTATGATACTTCAAAAAATGAAAAAAACTGCTGAAGATTATTTGGGTACAGAAATTACTGAGGCTGTCATCACAGTACCAGCATATTTTAATGATTCTCAGAGACAGGCTACTAAAGAAGCGGGAGAAATAGCAGGACTAAATGTCAGGCGAATTATTAATGAACCTACAGCAGCAGCTCTAGCTTATGGTCTAGACAAGAAACATAAAGAAATGAAAGTAGCTGTTTATGATCTCGGTGGTGGCACTTTCGATATAAGTATACTTGAGTTAGGTGAAGGTGTTTTTATGGTTAAATCTACCAATGGTAATACTAAACTCGGTGGTGATGATTTTGATGAAAGGCTGATGAACTGGTTGGCAGAAGAATTTTTGAAAGAAGAAGGTGTTGACCTCAGAAAAGATCCTCTAGCACTGCAAAGATTAAAAGAAGCTGCTGAACGTGCTAAAATAGAGTTGTCTTCAAGTATGATGACAGAGATTAA
>JAHDSP010000355.1 GCA_018432645.1 Bacteroidales bacterium
ATTATCAGAAAATGAATATTGAGTTTTAGCAATGCATACAGGTAAATTTTCTAAATTTAATTTTTTTATTAAATCCAAATCTTTTCTAGCTTTCAGTGAGAACTCTATATCTTTAGCTCCATAAATATTTTTACTAATTATATCAATTTTCTTTTCAATGGGTTGATCATATTTATATATAGGTCTGAAGCAATCTGGGCAATAGCTAATGCTTTGCATAACTTTTTCAGCTAAATCAATAGCGCCTTCACTACCTTTAGCATATCCTTCATTTATAGACATCATTACTTCATATTCTTTACAACGTTGTCTAACTATATCGATTTCTTCTTCAGTATCAGTATCAAATTTATTTAATGCTACAACAGGTTTAAAATTATACATCATCATATTCTCGATATGTTTATCTAAATTAGCAAGACCCTTTTTTACAAGTTCTGCATTAGGAATAGTTAATTCTTCTTTAGTAGCACCGCCATGATATCTCAGAGCACGAATAGTTACTACTAAAACTACTGCATTTGGCATTAATCCGAATTGATGACATTTAATATCAAAGAATTTTTCTGCACCGAGATCTGAACCGAATCCCGCCTCTGTAACAACTACATCGCTATATGTCATTGCCATTTTAGTTGCTAATATACTATTAGTACCTTGTGCAATATTAGCAAATGGTCCACAATGAATTATAGCTGGTGTGCCATCTGTTGTTTGTACTAAATTGGGATTTATAGCTTCTTTTAGCAAAGCAGCCATTGCTCCTTGCGCATTTAAATCTTTAGCAAAAATTGGATTTTTATCAAACGTTAATCCTACAAATATATTAGCTAAACGTTGTTTCAAGTCATTAATGCTGTCAGTCATTCCAAGTATTGCCATTACTTCACTAGCTGCTGTAATGTCAAATGTGGATTCTCTGGGTACACCATTAGAATTACCACCTAAGCCAATTACAATATTTCGTAATGATCTATCATTCATATCCATTACTCTATGCCATAAAATATTTCGTGGATCTAACCTTAAATTACGATTTTTACTTTGTAAATTATTATCTATTAATGTAGATAATAGATTATTAGCTCTCTCAATAGCAGGAATATCGCCAGTAAAGAGCAAATTAATATCATCAGTAGGTAATACTTGACTTTTACCTCCACCAGTAGCACCACCTTTAATGCCAAAAACTGGTCCCAATGATGGCTCTCTAAGAGCAACAATCGATTTTTTACCAATTCTATTTAATGCCATAGAAAGACTAATAGATGTTGTAGTTTTACCTTCTCCTGCTGGTGTAGGTGTGATAGCTGTAACTAATACTAATTTTGACTGTTTAAGTTTATCATTATTTATTAATCTAAATGGTATTTTGGCTTTATATTTGCCATAAAGTTCTAAATCATCTAATGGTATTCCAATACTTTCTGCAATTTCTTTAATGTGTTTCATATGTTTTTTAATTTCTGGTTATTTTAATTAATGACTTCTTTACCAAGTTTCTTTTAATTTATCATCAATATATTTTAAAATTATATTAGTGGCTCCTACATTAGATTTTATGTAATTTTTACATACTTCTGAGGCAGTATTGTAAAATGATTTGTCATTATATAAATTACTTAAAATATCTAAATATTGATTAATATTATTAAAACTAAATGCTCCATGTAAATTTACCAAATCTATTGCTTCTTGGAATTTTTTGTAATTAGGTCCAAATATTATAGGTTTGCCATAAACAGCTGCTTCTAAAATATTATGTATGCCTTTACCAAAACCATTACCTATATGCACAATATCTGCGTATCTATATAAATTTGATAAAATTCCAATGGTATCTATAATTAAAACATTAGAATTTAGTGTTTTTGAAATATCAAAATTTGGAGCGGTTAATTCTGAATAAGTTATAGCATTAGATGGCAGGTTTTTTTTTAGGTTATTTATTCGCTCTATATGTACCTCGTGTGGAGCTATGATATAGCACCAATCTGGGAATTTTTTTAAAGCTTGGGTAATATATTTCTCGTCTTCTTCCCAGCTACTGCCTGCTATATATACAAAACGATTATTAATAAAATTTTCTATTTGTGGGAAACAAACTGGATTATTTGCTATCTCATAAACTCTATCAAACCTTGTATCTCCACAAACCGTTACATTTAAAATTAGATATTTTTCTAATAAAAATTTTGAAATATTATTTTGTACAAAAATATGATCAAAATATTTAAGGTAACGTCTCATATACATCCCATACCACTTAAAAAAGTATTGATTAGGCCTAAAATTAGCTGATATTAATATGGTGGGTATATGATTTTTTTTCAGATAATACAAATAATTAAACCAGAAATCATATTTGACAAAAATAGCTAATTCAGGTAAAAAAGCTGATATGAATCTTTTTATATTTTTAGGAACGTCTAATGGTAAATATAAAACCATATCTACATTAGGATAATCTTTTCTAATTTCATAACCTGAAGGCGAAAAAAATGTTAATAAAATTTTATGATTTGAATATTTAATGTGCAATTGATCTATAACAGGCCTTGCTTGCTCAAACTCACCTAATGATGACACATGTATCCAAATCCATCTATCTGAAGGGGATAATTTAGCATAGATATCCTTTTGTACCTTTCTACCCTTTGTCCATAATTTAGCTTTTTTATGGCCAAAGATAGCTACGACATTAATAATAAAACCATAGATATAAATGCCAATAGTATAAAAAAACCTAATTAACATCATCAATTATAATTATTGCAAAAATAATTGTAATATTCCTTTTAAACAAATTATATTTTTATGAAATATAAGTGGTTTTATAACGTTTGTTATGAGTAAATTATTTTAACAGTTCAATTGTTATTTTTTATCCACAAATGCACACAAATAAGAAAAAATAATGAATAAAGGTTGATTAGTTGGTAAGTTTAGCAAGATATTAGTAATAAATTAATCCACAAATGCACACAAATGAGCAATGATAAGAAATTCAATACCAAAAATCATGGTTCAGACAATAAAAAGGTAATAAGTGATGAGTGATGGGCGATAAGTGATAGATAAAAGTGTTTATAAGTTAATTAATAAAAAACTATTATTTTTCTCACCATTTCATTTAGTCTCACCATCACTTATCAATAATAAAGAAAGAGATATGGGCTTCAGCCATGAAAAAGTTTAATTCTATTATTCTCTGTGCTCTTAGTGCCTTCTTTGTGAACTTTGTGGTTAATATATAACTGTCACATAATAAATAAAATTCAATTTTTATATTTAAAAAAAATATTCCTATTTTTGATGATTTAAAAATTATTTTTATGAAAAAACAACAATTTATAGTTTTATTATTATGCATTACATCATTCATTATTTCTTGTAAAAAAACTGAAACAACTAAAAAAATCATTGGGCCTGATAGTTTAAAGTTTGAGTCTAATATTTTGACACCTGAGAAACTTTGGTACCTGGGACGTATCTCTGAAATGCAGCTTTCACCTGATAAAGATAAATTGCTTTTTGGCGTTACTTGGTATGATTGGCATGAAAACAAAGGTAATAGAGAGCTGTATATAATAAATCTGAATGATAATAAAAGACAAAAAATCACTTCTACGCCCAAAAGCGAATACAATGCTAGATGGCGTCCTGATGGACAAAAGATTGGTTATCTTTATCCAGATGATAATGGAGAAATGCAATTATTCGAAATGAATATAGATGGTAGCCAAATAGAGCAAATATCGTATATCAAAGGAGGTATTAATGGTTTCGAATATGCTCCAGATCAAAAACACATTGCTTTTTTCAAAGATGTAAAAATAATACCTGATCCACAAGACATTTATCCTGATTTGCCAAAAGCAAATGCTCGAATATATGAAGACCTGCTGCCAAGACATTGGGATCAATGGGTAAAATCTTTTTCTCATCTATTTATAGCTGAATATAGTGAAAAAATTGATACCGTCGGACAAGATGTAATGGAGCATCAGCCCTATGAATGTCCACTATATCCATTTGCTGGCAATGAACAAATAAATTGGCATCCTAATGGTAACCAAATAGCTTTCACTGCTAAAGCTATGATGGGTAGAGACTATGCTTTGTCTACAAATTCGGACATTTATGTATACGATTTGCTGAAAAATAAACTTACTAATCTGACAGAGGGAATGCTAGGCTACGACCAAAATCCTGTTTTTAGTCCTGATGGCAGTAAAATAGCTTGGGAGAGTATGGAACGTGCAGGTTACGAATCTGATCGCATTAGACCATTTATCTATGATTTTACTAATGATACTATGTGGGAAGCAGTAATGGATTATGAAACTCATGCTACTTATCTGAAATGGTCTACAGATGGGAATTTCTTACATTTTATTAGTCCTTGGCATGGAACTCAGCAAATATATTTGGTAGATATTTATGAAAAGAAACCTGTAGCTATTACCAGTGGTACACATAATTATAATGATTTTTTGATATCAAAACAAGGTATAATAGGAATAAAACAATCAATGTCTAAACCTGATGAAATCTATATGATAGATCCTTTAAATGGTACAGAAAGTGAAATATCCTTTATCAATAAATATTGGTTAGACCAATTAGAGATGGGAAAGGTACGTCCATACTGGATTAATACTATAGATAAGAAAAAAATGCTCGTTTGGGTAATATATCCACCCAATTTCGATAGCACTAAAAAATATCCTGCAATATTATATTGTGAGGGTGGCCCACAGAGTATGGTAGGCCAATTCTGGAGCTATAGATGGAATTTTCAATTAATGGCAGCTAATGGATATATAGTGGTGGCACCTAATCGTAGAGGTTTACCAGGATTTGGCATGGAATGGTTAGAACAGATTAGTGGAGATTACAGTGGATTAAATATTCAAGATTATTTAACAGCTATAGATACTTTCGCGACTGCACCATATGTAGATAAAGAAGCATTAGGAGCGGTTGGAGCAAGCTATGGTGGTTATTCTGTGTATTATTTAGCTGGTGTGCATAACAAAAGATTTAAGGCTTTTATTGCTCATTCTGGTATGTTTAATCTAGAAAGTCAATATTTAGAAACTGATGAATACTGGTTTGTTAATTGGGACCTAGGTGGCCCCTATTGGGATAAAAATAATAAAATTGCACAACGTTCCTATGCCGACTCTCCCCATAGGCTAGTAGATAAATGGGATACTCCTATACTAGTGATGCATGGAGAAAATGATTTTCGCATTAGTTATACTCAAGGTCTGCAGGCTTTTCAGGCTGCTCGTCTAATGAATATTCCTGCTAAGCTCGTTGTTTTTCCTGACGAAAATCATTGGATTCTGAAACCTCAGGATGGTATCTTGTGGCAAAGAGAATTTTTTGACTGGCTCGATAAATATTTGAAAAAGAAATAATTTTTGGGTTTATAATGTTTATTGTAAGTGAATTATTTAGGTTAATATTTAACTGTCCAATTGTTTTTATTAATCCACAAATAAACACAAATTAAAGATTAATATTTATAAGTTGATAAGTTTAGGCGTATTAGGTAATAAGCGATAAGCAATAGCTGATGGGCGATGAGTTATAGATTGAAGTGGTTATAAGCTAATTAATGAAAAAACAAAGCTTTTTCTTCTCCATTTCTTCCAGTCACCAAGTCTCCTATTCTCCCATTCACCCAGTCTCCCCATCACCTCGTCTCCCCGTCTCTCTAATCAACTAAATAAAATTACTCTTTTTAATCTTTACCCATACAAAACGTTATACAACCTATTTTTAAAAACTATTCATCAAAATCATAAGGAATCTTTAGAGAGTTTTCTAAATTACAATTGCATATATCATATAATTGCAAAAATAATTTGGCTGTAGCTTCTGCATCACCTAATGCTCTATGTCTATTACTGATTTCAATATTCAAATATTTAGTAACAGAATCTAAATTATAAAGAGATAGCTCTGGTAATGCTTTTCTAGCCATGCTTATAGTATCTATCGTTTCGCGTTCGTAATTAATGCCAAGTCTATTAAATTCACTTCTAATCATAGAGTAATCGAACCTAATATTATGTCCGACAAGTATGCTATTGTTAGTGAGAAAATCAATCTCTTCAGCAATTTGGTAAAACTTAGGAGCATTTCTCACCATTTTATTAGTAATATGAGTAATTTTTTGAACATATTGATCGATCTCTCTATTTGGATTTACTAAAGTAGAATAATGCCCATTGATACAATTATTCTTAATAAATACTAGTGCTATATCAGTAATGCGGGAAGCGCCAGGCTTCCCGCCAGTAGTTTCTACATCCACTATTACGAAATCTCTCATTAGTTTTTTATTCTATAATTAATTTTTGATTAGCAATACTATTATCTACAAAGATTATTTTTACAATATAGATTTGTGCTAATAAATCATTAACATCTATAATATATTGATTGTTATTCACTTGCTCATAATGAGCCACTTTATTACCTAAAATATCATAAATAATGATAGAATTTATATCTTTGTTAGTATTGATAAAGACTTTATCTGATGCAGGATTTGGATAAATATTTACAATTTCTTTATTGAAATTAGCAATATTATCTATGATACATAGGGAGTTAGGATCAGCTTTTACCATATAACCATTTACAATATAATACTCATTATCACTTACGGCCCAATTAGCAGGATCAGTGTTATCTGAATTAGGGTCACATAAAGTAAGAGAAGGACCTTGTCCATTAGCTTCAGTAGGCCAAGGAGCACCACTTCCAAATGTTAGTGTATCTACTACTACACCATATGGAGTCTTAAGTACTATAGCAGTACCAGTATTTGGAATACCACCAGTTGAACCTTGTATTGCATTTACTCCATAGAAGTTATTTACAGCAGTAGCATTAGGTGCTATTATTAAAAATGTATTAGGTGCCATTGTTATACCGTCTGGGAAAGTAAAGGTATTAGTTCCATATGTTAATGTATAGTTTTTCATATTTACTGTATCATCATCATTATTGTATAATTCTATAAATTCTAAACTATCAGTACCACTTTCAGGAGGATTGTACATTATCTCAGTGATTACAATAGATGGAGCAGATAAGTCAAGAAAAATATCAAAATCATATACGTTAGAGTTAATATTACCTGCCTCATCCGCAATATTAGTAATATATAAAGTATAATGTACTGCATTTTGTAATGGTGTAGCTAAAGTAAGAGTTACTGTATCATGACTAGAATTTCTAATAGCAGTAGAGATATCTAAGCCACTATAATTATTTATATTTTCTGCACTTGAATCTACTGGCTCATTAAAAGATACTTTTACTGTACTATAAGAAGTAGCCCATGCATTAAGAGGTGTAGGAGGTATAGTATCTGGAGCTATATAGCAGCCTTCTCCTGGGTCAGCATAAACCATTTTATCATTTACTATACTAAAAGGTCTAGTACCTAAAGACCAATTTTCACCGATATTATTATCTAAATTAGGATCACACAAGCTCAAGCTATAACCATTTGCATTAGCTGCAGTAGGCCATGGTGCAGTAGTATAATATCTCACTGTATCTACTGTGATGCCATTAGGGTCTATAATAACAATTGATGTGCCACTATTAGATAGACCAGTTGTAGAACCTTGAATAAATGTTTTACCATAAAAAGCACTAGCTTTATTAGCTACAGGTGCTACCAAAATATATCCATAAGGATCTACAAATAAATCTTCAGTAAATGTATATGAACTAGTACTGTATTTCAAAGTGTAATCCTTAAAATTCATTGTATAAGCAGTATTGTTCATTATTTCAATAAATTCTAAACTATCAGTACCACTTTCAGGAGGATTGTACATTATCTCAGTGATTACCCAATTAGGAGTATGCTCTACTGTATCCATAAATAAAGTAAATTCATAAGTATTAATATTCACATTCCCAGCAGTATCACTGATATTGCTCACATACATTGTAGTAGGAGTAGCATTAGCAATAGGAGTACTTAGTGTCAAAGTTACTGTATCTAATGTGGTATTTCTAGTAGCAGTAGCGATATTTATGCCTGTATAGTTAGCTGTATTTTCTGCACTAGCATCTACTGGCTCATCGAAAGATACTTTTACTGTACTTAAACTCTCTAACCATGCATCTAATGGTTCTGGAGGGATAGTGTCTTGAGGTAGTGTTGTTACCCATTCTATACTATCGCATTCTGTCGATGTCATAGCATTACCAGCTAAATCTTGAATA
>JAHDSP010000203.1 GCA_018432645.1 Bacteroidales bacterium
TATTTTCCTAGCTACTCCATTTTTAATAGCTTCCATAGCTACTGTAGCAGCTACTATCGGAAAAACTTCTGCTTCATCCATGGTAGGCATAATGTTATTAGCATCTATACCACGATCATAAGCAAACTTTGCTAATGCATTGGCTGCTGCTATAGCCATTTCATCAGTTATTTTTTTAGATCTCACCATTAGAGCACCTTTTAAAATGCCAGGGAACCCAAGAGAATTATTTACTTGATTTGGGAAATCGCCTCTACCAGTCGCTACGATATATGCGCCAGCTTCTTTAGCAGCATAAGGATAAATTTCTGGTATTGGATTAGCACAAGCAAAGACAATAGCTTTCTCAGCCATTAATTTGATCCATTCTTGTTTAATGGTATTAGGACCTGGTTTAGATAAAGATATTAATACATCTGCTCCTATCATGGCCTTGTCTATATCATTTACCATATCAGGATTTGTTGTCAGACATAATTCCCATTTTCTGTAATAACGTTTATCGTTGAAAATATCTTTTCTGTCTTTATTTAATGAACCTTTACTATCAAAAATTATTATATTTTGAGGATCTGCTCCACTAGCAATTAATAATCTAGCAATTGTAGTATTAGAAGCTCCAGCTCCGTAAAGAATAATTTTTACATTTTCTATTTTTTTATTAACAATTTTCAAAGCATTTAATAAACCAGCTAAAGTTACACAGGCTGTTCCCTGAGCGTCATCGTGCCAAACAGGTATATCGCAGCTATCTCTCAAAGTGTCTAAAACTTTGAAACAATTAGGTTGGCTTATATCTTCCAGGTTTATAGCTCCGAAGGAATGCTGAACCATTTGTACAAACTTAATGATATTATCTGGGTCATTTTCTCCTTTTTCATTTTTGCTATCTATACATAATGGCACTGCATCTATACCACCTAAATATTTCATTAAAAATGCTTTACCTTCCATTACACCTAAACCACCAGGAGGAGTTACATCACCATCACCTAGTACACGTGTAGAATCGCTGACTACAGCTACCATATTTCCACGATTACTTAATTCGAAAGATTCGTCATTATTATCTCTTATGAGAGTACTTATAGAGCTGACACCAGGTGTATACCATACATTAAACCAATTAAAACCAGGATTAGGAACTTTAGGTACGATTTGTATCTTACCATTATAAAATTTATGTGATAGCTCAGCTAATTTTTTAAAAAAAATTGTTTTAGCTTTAGACAATTGTTCTTCCGTGAATGATGCTGGGAATAGTCGATCTACATCTTCTAATGTTATTTTATTTTTCATAATATCATATCCATATTATTTAATAAACTTAATCTCTTGGGAAAGTAAATACATAGCCAAGTGTAATAACAGTATTATACATTCCTCTATTAAAGTAATAAGTAGCACCAGAGTAATGCTTGCGTATAGGCAAAATAGATTGATCTACTTCGAAAAACATTCTATGAGAATCATTAATATCATAGCCAAAACCTGCTACCACACTAAATTCAAATCTATAAAATGGTTCTAACATAGCGACTAATCCA
>JAHDSP010000464.1 GCA_018432645.1 Bacteroidales bacterium
AATTGCTTTAATACTCGACTATATCTTTGTCTCAATTCAATATCTTCTTTTTCAGCTATGGCTTTACATTTTTATATAATTTTCTTGTCTGCCAATTACACTACTCTGTCCCATGCGTTTGCTGATAACTGTGAATGTAAGCCCCAGTTATAATAAGGCTTATATAATGTTATGGGCTGCTTTTTAAAAAACAAAATCCTCAATAGCATTCTATTTTTCTGAATTATCATTAATGATATAATTCACAAAATCTTCAATTTCATTTGGATATGGAGCAAGAATACTTTTCACTATTTTGCCAGATTTAATATAATGAAATTGAGGAAAAACTTTTTTCTTCCATATTTTTGAATATATTGAATCGCTATTTTCTACAATGTTCCATTTTAATTTATTTTTCTCGTAAAAATCTGCCATATCAGGATATTTGAGGACAGTTTCGTTAAGATAAGTTTCACTAAATGCAATTGTAATAATCTCTGGTTTAAATTGCTTTAATTTCTGATTCATTTCATTGTAAAGAGGAATATCTCTCATACTATAACCACATTCATATGAAAAAATTAAAGCTACTCCATTATTTAAAAATGAGTCAACTGATATTAACTTACCATCACTTGTCACAAAATTTTTAATTGGTATTTTAGAGATGTCTTTCTCACAACTCATTAATGCAGTAATTCCAATTATTGTCATCACTACAACAATTAATTTAATTCTTAATTTTTTCATATTTAATTTATTTGTTGTTTGACATTGCAAATTTATATTATTTTTTTAAAATTTCTAAAAATATTGGTTCTATAACGTTTTGATTGGGTAAAGATTAAAAAAGAGTAATTTTATAAAAATGAATTTTATTTATTTTTGGACTGTTAAATAATTAACCTAAATAATTTACCCAGAATAAACGTTTTAGAACCATAAAAAATATCAAAACATCTGAGGTTTATTTTATTTGATTTTTAGTTACTGAGTTCTGTTTCGTATTTCTTGTCTTATTTACTTTGAAAGCAATTCTGAAGCATAAACATTATATTTATTTTTGCTATATTTGTAATCAAAATAAATGAAAAAATGCTTATAGATGTAGCTTTACCACTGCCCTTAGACAAAACGTTCCTTTATAAAGTACCGTCAGATTTACAAAATGAAATTCAATGGGGCATCAGAGTGATAGTGCCATTCGGAGCTAAAAAATTATATGCTGGTGTGGTAATAGATATTCTAGATGATGACAAAGTTGATAATTTAGATGAATTTACTAATAATACAGATGTAATTAAATATATTTTAGAAATATTAGATGATAAACCTATAATTAATAAACAACAATGGGAGCTATACAAATGGGTAGCAGATTATTATTTGGCAAATATAGGTGATGTATTGAATAATGCTCTTCCTAGTGGGCTAAAAATACAATCAGAAACTAAATATCAGCTACATCCAGACATTGATTTAAATAATATCCAAACAGAAGATGAAAATTTAATTTACGAAACTTTGCTTAGTAGAGAATTTATAACAAATGATGATATACAAAAGTTATTAGGTAAAAGAAATATACAAAAATTTATAAAATCATGCATTGACAAAAGTATCATCTACCCTAGTGAAGAATGTGAAGAAAAATTTATTCCCAAAAATGTCAAATTTATTAGTTTGAGTGAGGATTTTATCAATTCAGAAGATTTTAATGAAATAATTAATAAATTAGAAAAAAAAGCTCCTAAACAAATAGATGTTATCTTATATTTAAATCAAAAACGTTCGCAAGGACAAATAAAGATACTGAAATCAGAATTATCTAATAAGTTTTCTATCTCTGCCATACAATCTCTGATAAAAAAAGGATATATCATTGAAACTATAGAGACTGTTTCTAGGATAGATAATAAAATACCTCATTTTAATGAAATTGAGAAAATTACATTGTCTGATATACAAAAATCAGCCTATAATGAAATAAAAGGATATATTAGTAAAAATAAGCATGTACTTTTGTATGGAGTACCTGGTAGTGGAAAAACTGAAATATATTCTACTCTCATTCAAGAGTATTTAGATGCAGGTAAACAAGTGCTATATCTTTTGCCTGAAATTAGCTTAACAACTTATTTAGTTAATAGATTACAAAAATATTTCGGTGAAAGGATTTTGGTATATCATAGTAGATTTAACCTACATGAACGAGTAGAAATATGGAATAAATTAGTGGATTTGTGGGGGCAAGAT
>JAHDSP010000391.1 GCA_018432645.1 Bacteroidales bacterium
GTAGCAATCGGTGGAGCAATGGTACTTTTCATATTAAGTGATTTATTATGGAGAGGTGGTGGCGGTCGTAGAATAGATCCAATAGCTAAGATATCTAATGAGGCTATTCATTATCAAGAATTTGATAATAAGATTGCAGAGCAAGAGATATTTATAAAGTTGCAATATGGAGAAAATTACAATTTCTCATCTGAAGAAAAACATCAAATAAATAATTTTGCTTTAGAACAATTGATAAACGAAAAAATTATTGATAAAGAATTTAAAAAAGCAAATATTAGTATTAGTGATGCAGAGATAGCTAGTTTATTCACGGGTAAATTAGTTCATCCATTTATTCGTCAGATATTTACTGATCCTCAAACAGGTCAATTTGATCCTAGAGTGGTACAAAATTATTTAGATAATCTGGAAACTATGCCCGAAGATCAACAAAAACAATGGTATGCTATCGAAGGAGTAGTTTTAGACGAGCATAAATTTCAAAAATATTTCGGAATAGTTTCTAAAGCTTATTATCTTCCATCTAAATTAATTAATCAAAAATTAAATGATTACAATAACGAGCGCATGATACAACTCATGGGATTAAAATATTCCACAATTAATAATGATGAAATAGAAGTTTCTAATGATGACTTAAAGAAATATTATGATGAACATTTGTATATGTTTAAAACTGAGCCATTTGTAGATATTGATTTTGTGATTTTTGATATTCTGCCTTCTAAAAATGATTTAGCAAAAATAGAAGCTCATATTAATGAAGCATACGATTCATTGAGAAATTGCAGTCCAGATAGAATCCCTATTGTCGTTAATCAATTTTCTAAAATACCTTTCGATTCTGTATATGTAAAAATAACTGATTTGCCTCCACAAGCTGATACTCTTACTCATGTTAGTAAAGGAACTATATTAGGCCCATATCAATACAATAATGCTTGGTACATCACTTCGATATTAGATGAAAAAATCATCTCAGACAGTGTGAAAGCTAAACATATTCTGATAACTTATAAAGAAGCTATTAGATCTAATGAGAATGTTACTCTCACAAAAGAAGAAGCCGAAAAATTAGCAGATAGTTTATATAATATTCTCAAATCTACTAAAGATACTAATCTCTTTGTACAATTTGTTAAAAATTATAGCGATGATCAAGGTAGTGTACAAACTAATGGAGATTTAGGATGGTTTACAGAGGGTGTAATGATAAAACCTTTTAATGATGCATGTTTTGCTACACCAGAAGGACAATACACCAAGGTAGAAACTGATTTTGGCATACATATCATTTATGTGGAAAAGAAAACAAAGCCAATGCCAAAGTATTTAGTAGCTAATATTGTGTATCCTATTGAGCCTAGTAGCGAAACAATGGATAGCGTTTACAATCTAGCAAATGGCTTTGCAATTACTGCTAAAACAGCTAAAGATTTTGAAAATCAAATTATTGAAAAAGGGTATAATAAACGCACTGCCGAAAGAATTAAAAAAGAAGATTTCACTATTCCTGGTATAGAAAATGGTAGAGAAATTATAAGATGGGCATATAATAAAGAAACTAAGGTGGGTACTGTATCAGCTGTCTTTGATTTACCATATGAAAATAAAGAAGTTGTAGCATTACTAAAATATAGACAAGAATATAAAAAGCCTTATCTGACTTTAGAAAGAGTAAAAGAAGAAATCCGTCCTTTTGTGATAAAAGAGAAAAAAGCAGATATTTTAGTTAAAAAAATTAATGATGCTAAAACAAATGATTTACTAACATTAACACAAAAATTGAATGCACAGTTAGATACAACAGTGATAACCTTTAATTCCTATAGCTTACAATTTTACGGGCCAGAGCCTAAGGTTATTGGCGCAATGTCTATCATCCCTGCTCAAAAGATTAGTGATCCTATCAAGGGTGAAGGTGCAGTATTTGTAGGCAAAGTAATAGAAGAACATCAACGTGCTAATATAGAAGCAAATGCATTGAGAATGCAAGAGACTCAAATGCATAACTCTAAAGTCAATTATGAACTAACTAATTCTCTAAAAAAAGTATATAAAGTAATAGATAACAGAACTTTGTATTATTAAAATTTTGAAATAATTAAAAATAATGATATGGATAAAATAGCATACAAAGTAAAAGATATTTCATTAGCTGATTGGGGACGTCGTGAGATAGAATTGGCAGAGAAAGAGATGCCAGGATTAATGCAATTAAGAGAAAAATATAGTAAAGATAAACCATTATTAGGTGCTCGCATATCTGGCTCACTGCATATGACTATAGAGACAGCAGTACTCATAGAAACATTAGTAGAGCTCGGAGCTCAAGTGAGATGGGCTAGCTGTAATATTTTTTCTACTCAAGATCATGCTGCTGCTGCTATAGCTAAAGCTGGTGTGAATGTTTATGCTTGGAAAGGTGAAACACTTCATGAATATTGGTGGGCTACTGCTCAAGCTCTTAACCATAATGGAGTTGGCCCTCACTTAATAGTAGATGATGGTGGTGATGCTACTCTAATGCTACATATAGGTTACAAAGTTGAGGATGATCCTTCTATTCTCGATAATAAACCTGCTAAAAAAGATGAGCAAGCTCTATATGATATTTTGAGAGAAATATATAATGAAGATAAAACTTTTTGGCATAAAACTGTGAAAGAACTAAAAGGGATATCAGAAGAGACTACTACAGGTGTACATAGATTATATCAATTAAATGAACGTGGTGAATTACTCGTACCTGCAATTAACGTAAATGATAGCGTAACAAAATCAAAATTTGATAATATATATGGCTGTAGAGAATCATTGCTCGATGGCATCAAAAGAGCTACAGATCGCATGATAGCTGGCAAAACTGCTATGGTATGTGGCTATGGTGAAGTAGGTAAAGGCTCTGCACAGGCTTTAAGGGGTGTAGGCGCTAGAGTTCTCATAAGCGAAATAGATCCTATATGTGCTCTACAAGCTGCTATGGAAGGTTATGAAGTAACTACCGTAGAAGATGCATTGAAAGAAGCTACAATTTTTGTTACTACTACTGGTAATAAAGATGTTATATGTATAGAACATATGATGAAAATGAAAGACAATAGCATTGTATGCAATATTGGTCATTTCGATAATGAAATTCAAGTAGATGAATTGCAAAATTTCCCGGGCATACAGCATACCAACATTAAACCTCAGGTAGATAAATATACATTTCCAGATGGGCACTCAATAATCCTTTTAGCAGAGGGACGTCTTGTAAATCTAGGTTGTGCTACTGGTCATCCATCATTTGTAATGAGTAATTCCTTTTCTAATCAAGTGCTAGCTCAGCTAGAGCTGTGGCAAAATAATTACAAAATAGGAGTTTATCGTTTACCTAAATATCTCGACGAGGAAGTAGCCAGACTGCATCTCCCGTTTTTAGGTGTTAAACTTACTAAACTAACACCAGAGCAAGCAGACTATATAGGTGTACCTATTAATGGACCTTATAAGCCAGAACATTATAGATATTAATTTTTTTGAATTAGGCGTTTAATTAATAACTAAATTATTACTGATTAATTCAAGGTAATAGATATATTTCATAAAAGTGTAATTTGATTTTTAATAAAAAATTTCTTATAAATTCTTTCTTTTCCAAATATGAAAAGAAAGAAACAAAGAAAAATCTACGCTTCAGTTGCTTCATAAGATATTATTTCGCTGTGAATAGCGTTTCTTTCACTTGCATAAAGTTTGGTAACAAAACATGTAATAAGCAATAGTGCAATAAAGCTAATTTTTTTCATGATTTAATAGTTTTTAAGTTATTTATTAATAAAATATTTTTCTAAAATCCAGATTGTACCATCTCCAAACTCTCTTTTTATAATTCCAATATTATATGCCCAATAAATTCTTTTATAGTTTTCAATATTTCCATTTATAAACTTAAATATTTTTACTTTATAAAATGTATTTTGCCCAATCATTAAACTATCTAAATAATTTTCATATAATAAATCATTAGAATAAATTATATCTCCAACTTTTTTTTGACTAAAAAAATGAGTAATGCCTCTTTCTTTATATATACATGTTTTATAAACATCATATGTATAAGCAGTACCATCGCAAAAAAATATACTATCCCAATATAAAGAATATTTATTTTGTTTAAAAAATTCATATTTAAAAGGTTCATAAGATATTTCACCAAGATTAAATTCTTGCCAAATAAGATTTACACTGTCAACAATTAATGAGTTTGCACTATCCTTATAAACCCAATAACTCCCCACAGGAAATAAAGTATAATCTTTTATTTCCTGGTCAAGGTAATAAGTCGGTTTATCATTATTGTTATCACAATCAGTGGCTATGCAACAAATGATTGCAAGAATTATGAATAATATTTTTGTTACTTTCATAATTTTATGTTTTTAAATGTTTATATTGAAAGATTGTATAATTATTTTTGAATAAAAACTTTTTTTACAAACATACAAAATATTTTTATATACAAACAATTTTTACAAATATACAATTTTTTTGAATTAGTCGTTTAATCAATAACTAAATTATTACAAAAAGATAACAATAATTTTGTTTTGAATAAATTTTTTTTAACTTACTTTTCTTTGTCAACTACGCAAATAAAAGTTTTAAATAGAGAAATGATGGATATCTTTTGAAAAATTGCATTAGTTAAATCAATGGTGAAATATATGAGAACTTTTAAAAAATTTTCTATCTATCTGTTATTAAACAATTTACATAATAAAATATTTTTTTGTTTAAATCCAGTAATGATATTTATTTAGTAATTTTATCATTTAAATATTCTTTATTTATGAACATTTTATAGAAATATTTTTTAAAATATTAATTTTTAATCGTTTTCTTTATAATCTTTAATACAATAAGTATTAACAGTAATTTATTTAAATTCTTATATCATTACTAAATTTAAACATTAACTAATGTTTAATTAATAACATATTTGTCATTATTTTGTTTTTCTAAGTGTATTAACACCCTCTTTTGTGATATTTAACAAATAAAAAATCTGGCTTTTATAAAGATAACAAATAATCACAAAGCCAACGACAGCACTTATAACCTGCAAATATATTATTGGTATGAAAGTATTAATAAAACAAACTACTAGAAAGACAAATGTAGAAATATAAAATTTGCCAAGATGATAATTAACTGGATATAATTTTTGAGAAAAATATGTGCCAATAAAGAAATAAACTACATAAGAAATAGCTGTAGATAATGCCGCTCCCTCAGCACCATATTTAGGAACTAAAAATATATTGCCCACTATATTGATTATAGCAGCAATAGTAGCTCTAATAATATATAAATATGTTTTCTTTTTAAAGTTAATCCCCACGGTAGTAACATAAGATACTGTATCTATGATAGGCATTAATAAAAGAAAAGATGTTAAACCTGCTGCAGATCTATATGAACTTTCTAACAAAAGGAAAATCAAATCTTTGAAAATAACTATTACAATGCCACTTACAAGCATAATAGCAGAAACAAATAAAGAAACTTTCTCAAAAAAACCAGTATTATTAGGATTTTTTTCATAACTTTCATAAGCTGCGGGTACCCAATAATTCGTAAAACTATTCTGAATCAAACTCATAGCAGATACAATTTTAAAAGCTGCCGCATACATGCCTAACTCTGCGAAATCGCAATAATTTCTAATAGCTATCCTATCTATAGATTGGAAAATCCAAAGAACTAAAAAAGTAGGAACAAAAGGCAAGCCATATTTAAATATAGCTTTAATATTTTTCTTGTCAATATGTGTTTTGGTACGCCAAATTTCTTTCTCATAAATAATAGCAACAGCAGCAGAACATACATGAGAAAAGAATAAACCAATAATGACAGCATAGAAAGTTTTATCTATTAATAATGCATATAAAATTGTAAAAACAGCATTGGCTAAACTATTAATAACTTTTATAATAGAATAAGTTTTGCCTCTTTGCTTCATCCTAACTAGTAAAAGAGCATATCTTTCAATTATAGCAACAAAAACTGTAATATCTAATAATAATATTGGAATAAAATGAGTGGAATCACCAAATAGCAATATAGACAATTCCTGCCAAAAGATTCCAATAATTATAAAAGTCAAAATACCTATACTTAGACTAGGTAGCAAAGACTCCCAGAGTAGATTACTACGTTTACTTTCTGAGCGTTCATAAAAAAATCTTGCGAAACTTTGATCAGCACCAAGTAAAACGATATTTAATATCAAATTAAATGCAAGAGTAAACATTGCAGCTTTACCAAATTCATCAGGTATAATAAGCCATGTAATTATAGGAGTTGTAATGAAGCTAATAATAGCAGCTATCCATTGACCAATAGAAAATTGAAATAAAGACTTTATAAAAATTTTTTCTCCTGATGTACTCTTTACATTCAACATTTTGATGTATAGTTGATATAATTATAAAAATAATAAGGTGCCACCTTTATAAAATATTTTTATAAAAAATGACACCTTATAAAATTCATCAATTTTATAATCCCAATTTTTTTCTAATATCTTTAGGAATACTATTTACATTTACCATTATGCCTGTAGTTTTATACTCTACAAAAGGTTTAGAAGCAAAGAAATATCCTTCATATGGTCCTGTAACATTCCAACTATTTTTAACTTTATAATAAATATTCCCATTTTGATCTTTAGCAATTCCAGTAATATGCATACCGTGATCATCAGTAGTAGAATAATTATCGAAAGCTATTTGTCTCAGTTCTTGAGTTATTACTTTTTCTTTAACAGGTGCATCAAGAGTATAGATTTGCTTTTGCTTCTCTGCTTCTGTGAGCTTTTCCCAACGTTCTTTTTCAGTACCAGTGAGATCAGGAAGAGTTTCATCAGGAACTACAGCAATACCTTTAGACCATTTAAAGCCTTTTTCTGAAACATCACTACCCCAGGCCACAGTATATCCATTATTAATAGCATAATCAATGATTTGCATCATATCATTTAATGGAACATTATAAACTTTTTCATGAAGCCAATTATCAGGTATTTCAAGCACAAACTGTTTATAAAAAGGATGATGATTAAATGAAGTTATTTCCACATAATCATCCATATTTAATCCAAGAAATTGAGCAAAAGTAATAGGAGTATATTCTTTCCCATCATAAGTGAACTTTTCAGGGACTTTCCCTAAATATGCATCTAGGATGCCTATATAACCATTAAGCCAAGCAGTTGATAACTCTTTATTAGGATTTTTAATAATTTCATCTAAATAAGCTTTAAGTACTGCATCTAGCTCACCATGTACATGCTTATCTGTACCATAATTTAATCCTGTATAAACTGACTCAGGGACAATACCATATTTTTTAATAATATATGTAATGTCTCTAAAACCGCCACCAGCACCGAAGTTAGTTTTTCCTTGAAAACGCACATATCTGATAGCCTTTTCTATATAAGCATTTCTAACGATAAATGCCTCAGATAAATCATAATTTCCTTTGCCAGTACGCAATAATTCACTTTCTAAAAAACTTAGTGTAGAAAAAGCCCAGCAAGTGCCAGATTTGTATTGATCTTTTACAGAAGTAGCAGGATTTTCTTTAATAATTGTAAATTGGAATCCTTCTTTTTTAGGCTCTGTTTCTACTTGAGCAGTTAGCGATAATACGGATATTACTACTGCAATGAATAACACAAATAATTTTTTCATATCATTTTGTATTTTATTAAACTTGTAATGGCAAAAATACTCAATATTTTTAAAATTATAATAAAAAATGCAAAATATTTGCAATAGAAAGATAAAAAAATAGCTGCGAGTTAATTAAATATCGTGAAAAACAGATAGAAAATAAAAATAAGATGAACGGAGCTCTATGTACGATTTTTTATATCTGTTTAAAATAGTTAATGATATTAATATCATATTAAATATTATTATGTATATTTGCAAAAAATCTGTATTTATGAAGACTTTAGTTAATAATATTAATGAACATCTGGCTATGAGTAAGGAAGACTCTAAAGCCTTCTTTGATAATCTCTACGATTTCCTGCTAGAGAAAGAAGCAGACACAGTAGATTACCAAGGTCTAAAAATTCAAAGTACTCCTCCACTATGTCCAAACTGTCATAGCAATGATATTGTAAAAAATGGCAAGCAAAAAGGTATGCAA
>JAHDSP010000556.1 GCA_018432645.1 Bacteroidales bacterium
AAATAAAACTTTTCAGAAGGAATACGATGAGTTTATAAAACTATATGGTATTGAAACTAAATGACAATTTAAAAAACCAAATCAACCAATTATTCATAGCACCAATTATTCATAGCACACGGTTTAAACCGTGTGCTATGATTATTGTCTAAAAACACCTTTTCTGGCCGTCGAAAAGCTTGTGGTGAGCAAAGCTGAACCATGTTTTATGTTAAAATATGTTAAAATATCAAATTTTTTAAAAAAATATTTGCATATTTAAAAATAATATTTTATATTTGCAAAAAAAATATTATTTATCCATAAATGAGATGTTGTAGTTAATTAAAACAATGCATAGCGGTTAAAGCAGGACTAACCATCCAAAGTCGAGTATGTGAAAGTGAAAATCGACATTAAATAAAAGAGTAGCCGAGAATAATGCTGAAAATCGAAAGAGTAAGCTAAGTATTTATTAACCCTCAAAAATTTTAAAAAATATGAAAAAAATATTTTTTAATTTGTTAGGTATAGCAGTTATCGCTATTATTGCAATTACTTCTTGCAAAAAGCCAGATGAAGTAATAAATCCTAATCTTAACAAAATGAGTTTAGGATTATTTGATATAAATCCTAACATTATAACATTAAGTGAGGGGATTGATCAAAAAAGCATAAAAGCATTACCATTATGTGCAGCATCAGACATTGCTGGTGCTGGTTATAGTGCTGTTATTGCAAAAATGGAATTAAAAACAATCCTAATAGGTATTGTATCAGGAATTATTGGGGGTTTGTTGGCAGAGCTGACAGTAAATCGGATTTATAAGAATAAGAAAAAGAAAAAAAATAAACGCTAAATTGGCCAAGTTTGACCTAAGAAGAAATTAAAATTATTGAAAATGGGTAAAACCATTGACAAAATATTATTGCATAATCATAGCACACGGTTTAAACCGTGTGCTATGATTATTAACGAATAACTCTCATATTTTCAATAATCTATATTACATCATTATGATACATGTCTAAGTTTACAAAAGTGGCGAGTAATAAGGTAAATGCCCAGTAAGAGGAGCCTCCATAGCTAATAAATGGCAATGGTATTCCTATGACTGGCATTAAGCCTACTGTCATTCCAATATTTATAAATATATGAAGGAATAAGAGTGATGCTACTGAATATCCATAAACTCTTGAAAAAATAGATCTTTGTCTT
>JAHDSP010000296.1 GCA_018432645.1 Bacteroidales bacterium
AAATAAAACTTTTCAGAAGGAATACGATGAGTTTATAAAACTATATGGTATTGAAACTAAATGACAATTTAAAAAACCAAATCAACCAATTATTCATAGCACCAATTATTCATAGCACACGGTTTAAACCGTGTGCTATGAATATTAACTTTTCATACGTCCAGCCGTCAGATTGTCTAAAAACTCCTTTTCTGGCCATCTAAAAACCTGTGGTGAGCAAAGCTGAACCATGGTTTGTGTTAAAATATCAAATTTTAAACAAAATCCTTGCATTTTTAAAATAAAATTGTATATTTGTAAAAAAATAAAAGTATAAACAAGTTTGTGAAACTTGACAGATAAAACTTAACGACAATGAAGAAATTTTTTAAAATATTAGGAATTGTAATAGGGTCAATTGCGGCGCTACTTATTTTGATTGGAATAGTGGTGTTTGGCGGTTCTTATTTATTAGACGCTAAAAAAGAAGTTGAAAATCCTGTCTATCCTCCAGACAAGACATGGACTTTTACCGCAGAGTTTTATGACACTGAGAATAAACTGATCAGAACTGACACATTAAAATTAAAAACTATTAATCAGCGCTTTATGCTGACTCAGAACAAAATAAAATGGATTTTAAAAAGTAACAATAAAACTTCAGAAGAAATTACGGGGATTATTGAAAATGAAAAAAGACTGTGGATTCATCCTCCGAGATTTGATGATTATTTTGAATTTACTGAGTATTCAGCATTTCCAGAAATAAGAAAACCAATTTCAACCAACAATAAATGGGGGACTCAGTTAATGCTTGGAACCTATGCTGACAAAGAAATGGGAAATAAGATGACTGTAGAATACAGCATAATAAATATTGACACAATAAATACAAGTCCGACAATTATAAATGTTAAAATTCTTGGTAAAGGTAAATCCGGACTTGGGACTTACACTTGCGAAATGGATTTTCATGAGAAAAAAGGGTTTACCAAATTGACATATTTAAAACAGAATAATGAAAAATTAATCATTCAGCTAATTGACGAAAGATAAAAATATAAATAGAGAATTGGTGGAAATAAGTATTGCAAAATAGAAAATTTGAGTATAATGAAAACTAAAAGAAAAAAAACGTAACGCTAATAACTGCTATACTCCATTAAAATAACGCAAAGTAGCAAAATTTTATATGCAATTATAAAACCTGCCTCTCACGAAAAGGAATCGTAAATTTTTAAAAAAAATCAATTGCAGTTTAAAAATAAAATTGTATATTTGTAACAGAATAATATTCATAGCACACGGTTTAAACCGTGTGCTATGAATATTAACGAATAACAAAACCGTTAGCAGCAATTAAAACTGTTATTGCAAAAATGGACTTAAAAACAATAATACTAATTTATATTCTTCCAATGATTATTGGGGGTTTGGTGGCAGAGCTGACAGTAAATCGGATTTATAAGAATAAGAAAAAGAAAAAAAATAACCGCTAAATTGTCCAAGTTTTCATAAAAAACATTGTAAAACTTGACAAAAACTCTCATATTTTCAATAATCTATATTACATCATTATGATACATGTCTAAGTTTACAAAAGTGGCGAGTAATAAGGTAAATGCCCAGTAAGAGGATCCTCCATAGCTAATAAATGGCAATGGTATTCCTATGACTGGCATTAAGCCTACTGTCATTCCAATATTTATAAATATATGAAGGAATAAGAGTGATGCTACTGAATATCCATAAACTCTTGAAAAAATAGATCTTTGTCTT
>JAHDSP010000176.1 GCA_018432645.1 Bacteroidales bacterium
CAAAAAACATATATATTTTTGTAATTATTTTAAAAAATTAACATTAAAATTATGTATACTTTTGATTTCCTAATAATTGGTAGTGGGGCAGCAGGATTAAATTTTGCTTTAAATGCTTCTAAATTAGGTAGTGTAGCTATTGTTACTAAAGAAGAAATATTTAATACATCAACATATTATGCACAAGGTGGCATAGTAGGAGTTATGTTCCCTCCAGATAATTTTGAGAAACATATTAAAGATACTTTAGAGGCAGGTTCATATTTAAATGATAGAGAAGCTGTAGAGATCACATCTAAAGAAAGTCCTAATAGGATAAAAGATCTTATAGAATTAGGTGTGAGGTTTGATAAAAAAGAAACAGGTATTTATGATCTAGCTAGAGAAGGAGGTCATAGTGAATCGAGGATATTCCATTTTAAAGATAAAACGGGTTATGAAATTGAAAGAGTTTTATCAAATAAAGTATTAGAAAATCCTAACATCTTTATTTTTGATCATCATTTTGCTATAGAGTTAATCACTCAACATCATATTGGTATAAATGTAGAAGATCAAGTAGACAATATAGATTGCTTTGGTGCATATGTATTAACACCACAGGGGAAAGTAGAGAGATTTTTGTCCAAATTTACTGTTTTGGCTACTGGTGGTAGTGGTAATGTTTATTTGACAACTACAAATCCTACAGTAGCTACTGGTGATGGTGTAGCAATGGCATATCGTGCAAAAGCTCAAATAATGGATATGGAATTTTTTCAATTTCATCCAACAGCTCTTTTTAATCCTAAAGAAAGGCCTGCGTTTCTTATTACCGAGGCACTTAGAGGGTATGGAGCTGTCTTAAAAGATATTAATGGTAAAGAATTTATGCATAAATATGATCCACGAAAATCTTTGGCTCCTAGAGATATAGTAGCTAGAGCTATAGATAATGAAATGAAATTGAGTGGTTCCGAACATGTATATTTAGATTGTAGGCATATTAATAAAGATGAATTGTTAGAACATTTCCCTACGATTTATGCGAAATGTTTAAGCATAGGAATAGATATGACAAAAGAGATGATCCCAGTCGTACCGGCTGCTCATTATCAAGTGGGAGGTGTGGTTGTAGATTATTCTGCTAGAACAAAAATAAATAGATTATATGCATGTGGCGAGGTTTCGCGTACAGGCTTGCACGGTGCCAATAGATTGGGGTCTAATTCTCTATTAGAAGCTCTAGTTTTTAGCTATAGAGCAGCTAAAGATGCAGAAATTTATTTTAATGATTATTCTATAAATAAAAATATTCCTGAGTGGAATGATGAAGGAGTGAAACTCAATGAAGAGATGGTTTTAATAACTCAAGAAGTAAAAGAGCTCAATCAAACAATGACTGCTTATGTAGGTATCGTAAGGTCAAATTTGAGATTAAATAGAGCTCTGAAAAGAATACAAATGCTACATGAAGAAACCGAAGAATTATATAAAAAATCAGTTGTTAATAGGCAAATATGTGAATTAAGAAATATGATTCTAGTAGGTTATTTAATTACTACTATGGCTATATCACGTAAAGAAAGTATAGGGCTGCATTACAACATTGATTATCCTTTTAAAACTAAACCACAATAGTCTTTTGAATTATTATTATAAAAATAAGAAGAAAAGTGGAAGACAACGTTTAAGTTTTATAAACAATTGATAAAGGAAATCAATAATAGAGGTTTAAAGTTTAATGAAAATTCAATCAAGTTACATATAAGTTTTATTTTATTATTGTTATGGTACCGTGATATTCTACTATTTTGCCACGACCATAGTTTAATCTAAATATATAGAAATAAGTACCCTCGGGGTGATTATCTCCATCCCAGTCACCTTGATAATTTTCACTTTCATAAATTTTCTTACCCCAACGATTGTAAATCTTAATTTCACTATTAGGATAATATTCTAAATTAGTAATTTGAAATTGTTCATTAATGCCATCACCATTAGGAGTTATGACATTAGGAATCTCAATGTGGCAATCGTTAACTAATACAATAGTACTATCTGTTATAGTATCGCAACCTATCACTTTCACTCCAATGTGATAAGTACCAGGAGCTAAACCATTAAGAATGTAATTAGCAGAGGTATTGCCATCAGACCAGAGAAAATCATATAAATTAATCTCTGGTTGAGCAACAGATAAATTTATAGAATCGTGGCTACACATTATAATACTAGGAGGTAAAGAGAAAATAGGAGTAGGTATTATTTTTATATTTATTGTATCTAAAACTTCACATTTATTGTATTGACTATTTATCACGCTCACCCAATAAGTACCAGATTGGATAATGCTAATACTACTAGTAGTTTGCCCTGTAGACCATTTGTAAGAATAAACAGGATCTGTTTGTGTAGCATCAAGTAAATATGGTCTCTCAGTAACGCATGTATCATTACCAAGATCTACTACAGGAAATTGTAATAATCTCACAGTTATCGAGTCTGAATCTATGCAATTATAATTATCTGTACCAGTAAGCCAATAAGTTGTTAGCTCTTCTGTAGGATGTATATTAATACTACCCATTTGGCTACCTGTACTCCAATTGAAAAATGCTGGGAAGTTTGTGCTATTAGCTATTAGCTGGCCAGTTTTACCTTCGCACACAATAGTATCTCCAGTAATACTAACCTCCATAGGGTTATGATTAAAAATTTTGATAGTATCTACGACAGTATCAGCAATACAAAGATTTAAATTAGGGATTTTGATTATTAAATTTTCTGTTGGTTCATTAATAGTGTCTGCTACGCCATAAATCTCAATACATTGCGTTAAGGTATTAGGAGGGAAAATTAGTTGAGAATTGATGGGTGCACCATTAGCATCAGCATAATCAATGCCATTAATAGCGTCACCAGTTAAAATAATGTTAACTGTATCGTTATCTTGAGTTGTGAAATTTCTAGATATGCAAATAGTACCGTAAGAATCACAATTCAAACCTCCTTCTAAAAGAGTATTAGGAGGAACAAGATTAGAAGAATTGTGGAATTGTATATTTATTTCATATGAAGGCGAAGTAAAGCTACCAGCTTGCAAGAAAACACCACTATCGTAGACATGGTCTGTCCCATCAGCTATAGCTAGCTTGATATGATATGTTTGGCAAGGTACCACGTGAGCAAATGCTTTCAATGGCACTGTAAATCCATCAAATTGTATTGTTTGACCATTTGTATTATCTACATAATATTGTGAGTAAGATAAATGGTTAACATTATTAATAGTAACAGGTAAAGTTGTATTTGGTATAAGGGCTATATTCTTTTTGTTATACATTCCTCCATTAGGATCTGGTCCTGTTAATAAAAAAGCAAATACATCATTATATTGTGTTCCTACAAATTCTGGATACTCTTCACTTGCAAAAACATAGTAAAAGCTAATAGTATCCGCCTGGGGAATAAAATCAAATTCAAGTACTGATGCATCGTTTGTA
>JAHDSP010000227.1 GCA_018432645.1 Bacteroidales bacterium
CTAATAATTGTTCTATTTTTTTTTCTATTGACATGAATATTGATTATTTTAATCATTTTTATTTTCACATAATTCAATTAATACTCCACCAGTACTTTTAGGATGTAGAAAAGCTATACTAAGTCCTTCAGCTCCACTTCTAGGCTTTTCATCTATTAATTGTACATTTTTATTTTTTAATTCCTCTAACACATCATCGATATTTTTTACTGCAAAAGCAATATGCTGCACTCCCTCACCACGTTTTTCTATAAACTTTGATATTGCACTCTCTGGATCTGTACCCTCTAATAGTTCTATTTTGGTTTGTCCTATTTTGAAAAAAGCTGTTTTTACTTTTTGATCTTTTACCTCTTCGATAGCATAGCATTTTATATTAAATAATTTCTCGTACTTTTCTATGCTTTCGTCTAAATTTTTTACAGCTATGCCTATGTGCTCTATATGCGATACATCCATATAAATTTTTTTGCAAAAGTAGAAAAATTTTTATGTAAAAACAAACAAAATTGAAAAAATACTTTTTAAAAAAATATGATTTTTTTTACAGGATTAATTAGGAAATATTATTTGTATTAATATTACTTTTTTATATATAAATATAATGGTTATTTATCTATATTATTTGTATGTTTAAAAATTATTCTAACCAAATTTTTTTATTTCATTAAAAAATTTTTCACATTTTAATAATTATTTTTTTACTACTTTTGCATCATAAAAATGGATAAAAAATTATGGAAACTAGACCAGATGTAAGACAATTAATTATAGAAGCAGCAGATAAATATGGTGAAAAGACAGCTTTTATACAGAATGATACAGAATATAATTTTTTAAATTTAAAAGAAAGTAGCTTTAGACTAGCTAATAGCTTATTAGATCTTGGTTATAAAAAAGGAGATAAAATTGCTATTTATTTACCTAACTGCATCGAATATATTTACTCATATTATGCTATTTATTCTATAGGATGCATAGTTGTGCCAATAGATTTTTTCTTAAGTCAGAATGAAGTAATTGCTATATCTAATCACTGTGAACTAAAGGGGCTCATCACTACTAATAATACAAAATTTAATTTATTAGAATTGAGACAATCAATACCAACATTAAAAGATATTATAACTATTGAAGAAAATTCTAAATTTTTATCATTTTGGAGATTAGCTACTAACTCTAAACCTGATTTAGAAGATCAGAACATTACTACAGATATGATGTCTAGTATTTTTTATACTTCAGGAACTACTGGCATGCCAAAAGGCGCTACATGGAATTATCTACATATTCACTTAGGAACAGAGCAATATAAATATTATGGTACATATAAAGGGTTAGAAAATAGATTAAAAATTGATGATACAGAACGATTAATAGCACCAATACCTTTTTCACATTCTGGTGGTGTATTATATCCTATGATGGCAATAAAATATGGAACAAGTACAGTAATAATGCCACAATTTAATCCATATGATTTTGTAAAATTAATAGATAAATGGCAAGTAACTGGTTTCCACATGGTACCACCAATGTATTACGCCATTTTAAATTTAAAAGATATAAAAAAATATAAATTAGAGTCTATAAAATGGGCAGCTGTATTTGGAGCTCCATCTTCACCAGATCTAATGATGAGATTCGAAAAATTATGTCCTAATGCTGTAGTTGTGAATGGATGGGGCATGACTGAGGTTATTCCCCCTACAAGTTTATCTACTCCTGGAAATGTAAAATCTATAGGCAAACCAACACCGAATGTAGAATTAAAAATATTTGATGCTCATGATAATGAAGTTAAGCAAGGTGAGGTTGGAGAATTGGTTGTCAGAGGCAAATCTGTATTTTTAGGATATTATAAAGAGCCAGATTTAAATAATGAAGTATTTAAAAATGGATGGTTCTACACAGGAGATTTGGGCAGAACTGATGATGAAGGTAATTTTTATATTATTGGTAAATCAAAAGATACTATTAAGGTAGGTGGTGAGCTAGTGTGGGCTGCTGAGATAGAGGAATTATTACTAAAACATCCATGTGTGAAAGAAGCTGCTGCTATAGGTATCCCAGACCAGTTGCGAGGCGAAGTTGTAAAATGTTATATTGTATTACGTGAAGGCGTTGTTTTGCCCAAACAATATATTTTAGAATATTTGAGAGAAAATTTAGCAAAGTTTAAAATACCTAAAGAGATTGAATATCTAGATGAATTACCTAAAACCGGTACAGGTAAAATAAATAAAGCTGCATTGCGAGAATTAAACAAAAATTAATATATGAAAAAAAAATTTATTTCTAAAATTATTAAACGTGAAGGGTCCGATAATATTTTAGGTCGTGGAGTTATAAATTTATTACTCTTCAATGCTAAAATTTTGCCCCCAAAAGTACATA